>NZ_JAAGPB010000204.1:0-14093 GCF_017104585.1 Burkholderia sp. Ac-20392 | reverse complement strand
CTCGCTGGCGGCGCTTACATCGGGCCGTCCGGATTGTTCGAGTCGCGCGGGCTGCCGGCGCCCGCGAGCGTGCCACGCGCAGCGCGCGACGTGGCCTCGGCGGCACTGCTGTGGGAAGCCTCGGAAGCCGCGACGGGCGTGCGCTTCCTCAGTTCGGGCGCGCCGGCCGGACGCTCGCCGGGCCGGCCGTTCGACACGGCGGCCGAGGTGCGCTGAAGCGCGCTTCGCCCTCTGCAATATTCGTCATACTTGTTGCATCAATCGAAAAGAAAGCTGGTTGAAAGCCTGATCCGACGGACTACTGTTACCGCTCAGGAAACAATCTATCGTCAAAATCAGCGTTTACCCTGAACCTTCCGATGACTAAGATTTGATCAATCGCTTAAGACATGGTGTCGAGAGCGAACTCAATAAAACACCGGAGGTCATCATGAAATCGCTCGTTTCCGCAGTCGTTGCCGCTGCCGCCCTGTCCGCTTCGTTTGGCGCATTCGCCCAAAGCACCGTGACTCGCGCTCAAGTGCGCAACGAACTGGTTCAGCTCGAACAAGCCGGCTACAAGCCGGGCCTGTCGAGCCCGTACTACCCGAACGACATCCAGAGCGCCGAAGCGCGTGTTCATGGTGCCGACACCAGCGGCTACGGCGCGCAACCGGCTCCGGTCGTCCACTCGGGCGCCCCGGCAGCGTCGTCGAACGCTCGCGACTCGATCTTCTTCGGCCAGTAAGCCGATGCGCCCTCGGCGGGCGCCGCGCGTCGCGCGATGAAGCACGAAAGTCCGGACGAGCCCCCTTGCGGGGCTCGTCCTTTTTTATGAAACGCATACCTCCGCCGCCCGGCAACGGGTGGCTTCGCCCGGACGCCTGGCGTCCGGGCGCTTTTTCATCTGCGAGGTAGGCGTACGGGCATGGTGAAGCCGGGCGCAACCGTCAGCGCGATACAGCCGCCGCAGGCGCCGATCGCGACAACACGCGCCACCGCGACAGCAACTCGTCGCGATCGACGTAGCAGCCCTGCAGGTGCCGGCGTCCGGTAGACGGATCGAACTCGGTGCGCGCATGCAGCACGCGCCGGTTGTCGAACGCCCACATGTCACCCGCCCGCAGCCGGCGCTGCACGCGAAAGCGCGGCTCGCGCGCCAGCGCGAGAAACCGCCGGTACGCACGATAGACGTCCGCGACCGAGCCGGCCGGTGCATCGAGCGGCCCGCGCAGGAAGTTCGCGACGCGCACCTCGGTCACGTTGCCGCGCGCATCGAGCCCGATCACCGGCGCCGAGCAGCGGTAGTCGCTGTTCGCACTCTTGTTCCAGAACTCAAACGGCGTCGCCGCGAGTCGTTCAAAATCGGCCGGATGCTCGCGCCGCAGCGCATCGGCAAGCGCAAAGCCGTCGAGGAACACGCTGTCGCCGCCGGTCGCATCGTTCGCGAGGCAATGCAGGAACTGCACGCCCGGCTGCAACTCGCGGGTCGGCAAGTCGGTATGCGGCGGCAGGTTCAGCGACGTATACGCATTGCTGTCCGGGCGCGGCTTCGATTCGACGTCGAACAGCACGCCGAAATTGCTTTCGCGGATCAGGCCGATGCGGCGCGCGATCTCGTCGACACGGCCACGCTCGGCCGGCACGCCTTCGACGAGCGTCAGCCCCGTGCGTTGCAATGCGGCGAGCCATGCGAGCAATGCACCGTCGTCCTCCATCACGTCGCGCCACGCGAACACGCCGATGGCCGTCGCATCGTCGCCGGCCCATACGTGCCGCCCATGCGCGGCCTGACGCTCCGCGCGCGACGCGTCGTCGTACGCATGCGCGCGCAACCAGCCCGGCGACCACGCGCTGCGATGGCCGTCGTTCCACTCGACATGCAGCGCGCCGTCGGTTTCGACATGCACCGTGAGCGCGGAGAGATCCTCGCGCGCGTCGGCGATCTCGAACACCTGTTCACGCGTGACGGCGTGCACGCACGCGGCACACGCGCAGTTGTCGCGCAGCCAGTCGAAATGAAACGGCGATCGTCGCGTGTCGCTCCACTCGACGTCCACCGCGCCATCGCCAATCGTCGCCGCCGCAATGGCCGCGTCGGCCGAAAACGTCCGCCAGTCCTCGATACGGTGTTGCGCTGCCTGCATCGTTGCCTCCCGGAAACGCCCGCTACGCGTGTGGTGCGAGCAGAAACCCGCCGACCGTCCGGTGCAGCCGCGCCGCCTGCGGGCTCGTCCCGAGCGCGCGCCAGCAGCCGTGCACCAGCCCCTCTCCCATCCAGTAATGCGCGGCACCGCCGGCCGCGCGAATCCGTTCGACATACACGCGCGCATCGTCGCGCAATGGATCGTGTTCCGCGCCGATCGCGAGCACGGGCGGCAGGCCGTCGAAACGCGAAGCCGCGAGCGGTACCGACGCGCGCAGCAGCGGGTTGCCGTCTCCCAGCGCATCGAGCAAGCCGCCTTCCCAGTACAGCGCGCGATAGCGATGGACGTCGTCGAGCGTCAGCATCGGCGCGTGCGCTTCCGTTTCGCGCGCGGGCGATTGCGGTTCGAACCCGAGCATCGGATAGACGAGCGCGATGCCGTCGACACCGCCTTCGCCCGCATCGCGCAACGCGGTGGCCACGGCCGCCGCGAGCATGCCGCCCGCGCTGTCGCCCGCGAGCGTCAGCGGATGCACGCACGGCCCGAACGACCAGCGTGCGTCGCGCGCGGCGCGCGTGACCTCCAGGCAATCTTCGAGCGCGGCCGGCGCGCGATGCTCGGGCGCGAGCCGATAGTCGACCGCGATCACGTCGAGCCCCGTATCGGCCGCCAGTTGCGCGGTGATCAGCGCATGACTGTCGAGCGAGCCGACGACGAAGCCGCCGCCATGAAAGAACAGCGCCGTGCCGCGCGGTGTGCCGTGCGCGGACGTATAGCGCCGCAACGCAATCGCGCGGCCATCGGGCGCATGCCACACGGCGTCCTGCCGCACGATGCCGGCCGGCAGCGCGGCCGGGGTCCATTCGGCCGCGAAGCGGTCGTACAGGCGGCGCTGCTCGCCGGGCGAGCGCGCCGCCGCGTCGGCCGGATACCACGCGTCGACGGCTGCAACGAACGCCGCGATTTCCGGTTCGAGCATCGTGTGCGCTCCGAGGTTGAAGGTTCGCGCCGGCTAACGGCGCGGCGGCAGCCCGATCACGCGGCCCGCATACGCGGGTGCTGCGCAATCGCGCTGCAATGCATGCAGTTCGGCCACGCGCGCGGCCACGTCGTCGTCGAACGGCGCCGATTTCGCGCCGTCGCGCGTGTCGACGTGCAGCAGCATCTGCTCGCTCGCCGATACCGCATCGTCGTGCCCGGCAGCGAACAGCTCGAGATACAGGTGCAGCCGCTTCGCGTCGTGCGCGAGCACACGCGCGTCGACACGCATCGGCGTGCCCTCCTTGATCTCGTGCAGGTAGTTCACGTGCGCTTCGAGCGTGTAGACCGAGCGGCCCCGCTCGCGGCGCGCAGCGTCATCGAGGCCGATGCGATCCAGCAGCGCATCGGTCGCGAAGCTGAAGATCAGCAGGTAGAACGCATCGCGCAAGTGGCCGTTGTAGTCGACCCATTCGGGCCGCACTACGTCGCGGTAAATCGTCAGCGGGGTATCGCCGGTCATCGTCTCTCGTCCTCAGTCTTCGAATCGCATCCCGTGCCGCGCCTTCACCGCGGCGATCGACTTCAGCACCTCGGTGATGCACTCGTCGCGATAGCGTTCGAGTTCCTTGATGCTGCGCGTGCCCTGCTGTTCGGTCGTGCCTTCGACGACGCTGTCGATCAGCGCATCGGTCAACGTCGGCGCGACCAGCTTCGTCCACGGCAATTCGAGCGCGGGGCCGAACTGCTGCATGAAGTGTCGCATGCCCGCGTCGCCGCCCGCGAGCGTGTAGGTCAGGAACGTGCCCATGAACGACCAGCGGATGCCCGCGCCGAAGCGGATCGCGTCGTCGATCTCGCCGGTCGTCGCGACGCCTTCGTTGACGAGGTGCAGCGCTTCGCGCCACAACGCTTCGAGCAGGCGATCGGCGATGAAGCCCGGCACTTCCTTGCGCACGTGCAGCGGCCGCATGCCGAGCTTGCGATAGATCTCCATCGCGCCTTCGACCGCTTCCGGCGACGTGCGCGCGCCGCCGAGCACTTCGACGAGCGGCAGCAGGTAGACGGGGTTGAACGGATGGCCGACCACGCAGCGCTCCGGATGCGTCGCCCGCGCGTAGAAATCCGTCGGCAACAGGCCCGATGTCGACGACGCGATGATCGCGTCGGGCTTCGCCGCACGGCTGATCTGCTCGTGCAGTTCGAGCTTCAGCGCCTCGCGCTCGGGTGCGCTTTCCTGGATGAAATCCGCGTCGGCGACGCATGCCTCGATCGTCGAGACGAAACGCAGCCGCGCGGGATCAGCGCCCGGCGCGAGGCCGACGCGTTCGAGCGCGGGCCACGCGTTCGCGACGTTCGCGCGCAGCCGCGCTTCCGCGCCCGGCGCGGGATCCCATACGACCACGTCGAGACCGTGCGCGAGCGCGCGGGAAATCCAGCCACTGCCGATCACGCCGGTGCCGATGGCGGCGAACGTCTTGATGTCGGTCTTCACAGCCATGTCAACGCATCCTTCAAATCAGGGGAAATCGGTGGGCGGCCGCGCCTGGGCGTGCCGCCGCGTCGTATCAATCAGTCAGGGGAACCACTCACGCGAACTCGGCAACCGCACGGCGTTCGAGCAGACGCTCGCCGCGTGCGGGCAAGCCGAGCTTGCGGCGGCCTTCGGCCGGCGTCAGCACGCGGCCACCGAGCCGTTCGATGATCTCTCTCGCGCGCTCGACGAGCGTGCCGTTGGTCGCATGCACGCCGCGATCGAGCCAGATGTTGTCTTCGAGGCCGACGCGCACGTGGCCGCCGAGCAGCATCGCCTGCGCAACCATCGGCATCTGCATGCGGCCGATCCCGAAGCCGGCCCAGTGCGCGCCCGGCGGCAGGTTGTCGACCATCGCCTTCATCGTGCCCGTGTCCGCCGGTGCGCCCCACGGAATGCCGAGGCACAGCTGGAACAGCGGCGGATCGTCGAGCAGCCCTTCCTTCAGCAACTGCTTCGCGAACCACAGATGGCCCGTGTCGAAGATCTCCAGCTCCGGCTTCACGCCGAGTGCCTGGATGCGCTTCGCGCCGGCGCGCAACTGCGCGGGCGTCGACACGTAGATGTAGTCGCCGTCGCCGAAATTCAGCGTGCCGCAGTCCAGCGTGCAGATCTCGGGCAGCAGTTCCTCGACGTGTGCGAGACGCGTGAGGCCGCCGACCAGATCGGTGCCCTGGCCGAAACGCATCGGGTCCTCGCCCGGGCCGATCTCGAGATCGCCGCCCATGCCGGCAGTCAGGTTGATGATCACGTCGACGTCGGCCGAGCGGATGCGGTCGACCACTTCGCGGTACAGGTTCGGGTCGCGGCTGCCGCGCCCCGTCTGCGGATCGCGCACGTGGCAGTGCGCCACCGTCGCGCCGGCCTTCGCGGCCTCGATCGCGGCGGCCGCGATCTCCTTCGGCGTGACCGGAATCGCCGGATGCTTGCCGACCGTATCGCCCGCGCCGGTGACGGCGCAGGTGATGATGACTTCGTGGTTCATGCTGATTGCCTCGCTTGAATCGGGTTGTGTCGCAATGCGGATGTTTCGTCAGGGCGCGCCGCGTGCGGCGCGCGGGCCGTCACAGGCCGAGATACGCCTTCACGGCCGGCAGCCCGTCCTTGCCGTCGAACGTCTTGACGCCCGCGAGCCACGGATCGAGCACCTGCGGGTTCTTCTTCAGGTACGCCTTCGCGGCCTCGGCCGGCTTCGTCTTGTTCATCACCGACTGCATCAGCTGGTTCTCGAGCTGCGTCGAGAAGCGCAGGTTCGTGACGAGCTTGCCCGCGTTCGGGCAACGTGAAATGAAGTCGGGCGCCGTGAGCGTGTACACGCGCGCTTCGCCGTAGTTGGGCCCGAACGACGCGTCGCCGCCGGAGAGATAGTTCATGCTGAGCTGGATGTTCATCGGATGCGGTTCCCAGCCGAGGAACACGACCCACTTCTTCTCGCGGATCGCACGCTCGACCGTCACCAGCATCCCGGCCTCGCTCGACTCGACGAGCTTGAAGCCGCCGAGCCCGTACTGGTTCGTGTCGATCATCTTCTGGATCGTCGCGTTCGCGCTGCTGCCCGGCTCGATCCCGTAGATCTTGCCGTCGAGTTCCGTGCGGTGTTTCGCGATGTCCTCGAAGGTCTTCAGGCCGGCCTGGTATTCATAGCTCGGCACCGCGAGCGTCGCCTTCGCGCCCGACAGGTTCGGCGGTTCGACGACGTTGATCGACTTGTTGTCGAGGAACGGCTGGAGCTGCTTCTGCTGCACGGGCCACCAGTAGCCGAGCGACACGTCGAGCTGCTTGCTCTTCAGGCCGGCGAACGAGATCGGCACCGACGCGATCGTCGTGGTCGGCTTGTAGCCGAGCGCCTCGAACACGGTCGACGCGAGCGCCGTGGTCGACGTGATGTCGGTCCAGCCGATATCCGCGAAACGCACGGTACGGCAGGTCGCGGCATCCGTTTCGGCAAGCGCCGTGTGCGTGAACGCGCCGGTCGCCAGCACGGCCGCGGCAAGCGCGGCGATCTTCGTCGACTTCATGGTTCGTTTTCTCCCGGTTGGACTCGCGGCAGCCGGCGCGCGGGGTGTGCCCGGCCTGCATCGTGGGAGTAAAAGTAACGAGCCATATTGGTCGCGAGAAGACCGGCGGCGACCTGTTCTTGACTATTTGCGACTATGAGTGGAAACCACTAGGTTTCTTGAAAGGCTTGGTGGACGGGGTTTTCACGCGTATTCCCGATGGATTCAGCTTGTCCACATGCGGCGCGACGCTTTCGATTCCGCCCGGCCCAAACGGCGGGCCGGTGCGGCTTCGGTCCCGCGGCACTCGCGCCGCCCCGACGAACGGGTGTCACGGGCGCGTGTGAAGCTGGCCCGGCCCCCAGCAGCCGAAAGGGCGTTTCGTATTGTGGAATCTGCGGCGAATTCCCGCACCGAGGCCTTTTCGTCGCTTGAAAACTTGTTTTGCATTGCAAAAACCACAACGTAACCCATTGAAAATCAAGCAAAAATAATGTCTTATGTCTTATATAAGACATCACCAAAAGCTCGACGGGCGGCGTTACTATTTATCCCATGCAGTTCGCTTCGACAGACGCAGCGGGCACGCTCAACCAGTTACTCAAACGCGCTTTGCTCCCAGGAGATTGACATGGCCCAGTATCAAGACGACATCAAGGCAGTTGCCGGTTTGAAAGAAAACCACGGCAGCGCGTGGAATGCGATCAGCCCCGAGTACGCTGCCCGCATGCGTGCCCAGAACAAGTTCAAGACGGGCCTGGACATCGCCAAGTACACCGCGAAGATCATGCGCGCCGACATGGCCGCCTACGACGCCGACCCGGCCAAGTACACGCAGTCGCTGGGTTGCTGGCACGGCTTCATCGGCCAGCAGAAGATGATCTCCATCAAGAAGCACTTCAACAGCACCGAACGCCGCTATCTGTACCTGTCCGGCTGGATGGTCGCTGCGCTGCGTTCCGAGTTCGGCCCGCTGCCGGACCAGTCGATGCACGAAAAGACCTCGGTCAGCGCGCTGATCCGCGAGCTGTACACGTTCCTGCGCCAGGCCGACGCCCGTGAACTGGGCGGCCTGTTCCGCGAGCTCGACGCCACCAAGGACGCTACCGCGAAGGCAGCAATCCAGGACAAGATCGACAACCACGTCACGCACGTCGTGCCGATCATCGCCGACATCGACGCCGGTTTCGGCAACGCGGAAGCCACGTACCTGCTGGCCAAGCAGTTCATCGAAGCAGGCGCATGCTGTATCCAGATCGAAAACCAGGTGTCCGACGAGAAGCAGTGCGGCCACCAGGACGGCAAGGTCACCGTGCCGCACGAGGACTTCCTCGCGAAGATCCGCGCGATCCGCTACGCGTTCCTGGAACTGGGCGTGGACGACGGCATCATCGTGGCCCGTACCGACTCGCTGGGCGCCGGCCTGACCAAGCAGATCGCCGTGACCGCCACGCCGGGCGACCTGGGCGACCAGTACAACGCGTTCCTCGATTGCGAAGAACTGTCGGCTGACCAACTGGGCAACGGTGACGTCGTCATCAAGCGCGACGGCAAGCTGCTGCGTCCGAAGCGCCTGCCGAGCAACCTGTTCCAGTTCCGCGCCGGCACGGGCGAAGCGCGCTGCGTGCTCGACTGCATCACGTCGCTGCAGAACGGCGCCGACCTGCTGTGGATCGAAACCGAAAAACCGCACATCGCTCAGATCGGCGGCATGGTCAGCGAGATCCGCAAGGTCATCCCGAACGCGAAGCTGGTGTACAACAACAGCCCGTCGTTCAACTGGACGCTGAACTTCCGTCAGCAGGCGTACGACGCGCTGAAGGCCGAAGGCAAGGACGTGTCGGCCTACGACCGTGCGCAGCTGATGAGCGTGGAATACGACGAGACGGAACTGGCCAAGCTGGCCGACGAGAAGATCCGTACGTTCCAGGCGGACGCATCGCGTGAAGCAGGCATCTTCCACCACCTGATCACGCTGCCGACGTACCACACCGCCGCGCTGTCGACCGACAACCTGGCCAAGGAATACTTCGGCGACCAGGGCATGCTCGGCTACGTGGCCGGCGTGCAGCGCAAGGAAATCCGTCAGGGTATCGCCTGCGTGAAGCACCAGAACATGTCCGGCTCGGACATCGGTGACGATCACAAGGAATACTTCAGCGGCGACGCAGCGCTGAAGGCGGCAGGCAAGGACAACACGATGAACCAGTTCTGATACCGGTCATCTCCAGGCGAAACGCCAACCCGTTGATTGCGGGTTGGCGTTTTTTTATTCCTCGATAACCCGCACGAACGCTTCCGCCAGCACCGTCGGCTCGACCGGCAACACCAGCGCGCACACCGACTTGGCGTCCTCATCCGAAATCGGCACGAAGACGACCCCGTCGATCCCGAGACTCGCCATCCGTTCCGGCACGATCGCCACGCCTTGTCCGGCCGCGACGAGATTCAGCATCGATGTCTTCGGCGACACGATCCGGGCGCTGGCCGGCACGAAGCCCCGCTTCAGGCAAAGATCGATCACGACGCGGGCCAGCCCGCCCCGCTCCCGATACACGGCCGATACGAACGGCTCGTGCCGCAGCCGCGAAATCGCCGTGCGCTTGCGGCCCGCCAGCGGATGATCGGCCGGCACCGCCACGCACAAACGCTCGGCCGCGAGCTCGACGAAGCGCACGCGCGGATCGCGGCGCAGCACCGGCAAACGAACGATCCCGATATCGGCGTTGCCGTTCGCGATCTCCAGCACCTGATCCTCGGATGACGCGCGGTCGAGATCGATCCGCGCGCCCGGACACTCGCTCATGAAGCGCTCGAGCACCGGCATCAGGCTGCCGACGGGAACGGTGCTGGAATGCAGGAGCCGCAATACGCCCGCCTCGCCGCGCGACAACTGCGCACCCTCCTCGGCTGCGGCGGTCAGGGTCGCGGGAATCGACGCCACGCGATCGCGATAGATCGCACCGGCCGGCGTGAGCCGTACCCCTCTCGGCTCACGGTCGAACAGCCGGAACCCCAGTTCGTCTTCCAGCTGACCGATCTGCCGGCTGAGCGCCGACTGCGCGACATGGAGCGCGCTCGCGGCCGGCGTGAAGCCGCCGAGATCGGCCACGGTCAGGAAATACTGAATTTGCCTCAGGGATGGCATGCCGAAAAGAGATGGATAAGCGCCCGATTTGATATTTGCGTTATACCGTCGCGCTTCCCAGAATGGAAGCCTGCCGTGCCGGACCCGTCGTCGCGGCCACAACGCCGGAGCCTTCCTCTTCGTGACTACTCTCCTGTCCTATCTGCTGGTCGTTGCCGCCGGCGTCAGCGTGGCGTTGCAACAGGTGCTCAACGCCAATCTCCGCACGCAGCTCGGCTCGCCGTGGTGGGCTGGCTCGGTCAGCTACCTCGTCGGCCTCGCCGCGATGCTCGCCGTCGCACTCCTGTCCCCGCATCCGCGCTTGACCGGCGCCGTCACCAGCGCCGGGTCGTGGTTCAGCTGGACCGGTGGGATTTTCGGCGCGGTATTCGTCGGCATCGCGATCCTGATGGTGCCGCGACTGGGCGCCGCGACGACACTCGCGCTGATCGTCGTCGGGCAGATGACCGGCGCGCTCGTGTTCGACCACTTCGGCGTGCTCGGCATCCAGCAGCACGCGGCCAGCCCGATCCGCCTGGCCGGCGCGGCGTGCCTCATTCTCGGGGTCGTGCTGGTTCGTGCGTGACGCGGCTGCATACCGCTGCCGGGTGCGCGCATTGCCGCACCACCGGCAATGCGCGCACCCGCCACTACGCTCATGCGTAGTTCATCATCACCGACTTGCTTTCCGTGTACTGGTCGATCACCGCGCGGCCGAGTTCGCGACCGAAACCCGACTGCTTCATCCCGCCGAACGGCATCGCGTTGTCGAGCAGCGAGTGGCAGTTGACCCACACCGTGCCGGCCGCGATGCGCGGGATCAGCTTGTGAATCGCGGAAAGGTCGTTCGACCAGATGCTCGCGCCGAGGCCGTACGGCGTGTCGTTGGCGAGCCGCACGGCCGTGTCGACGTCGTCGAACGGCATCGCGACGAGCACCGGCCCGAAGATCTCCTCGCGCACAA
Organism: Burkholderia sp. Ac-20392; assembly: GCF_017104585.1. Classification (NCBI taxonomy): domain Bacteria; kingdom Pseudomonadati; phylum Pseudomonadota; class Betaproteobacteria; order Burkholderiales; family Burkholderiaceae; genus Burkholderia; species Burkholderia sp. Ac-20392. The sequence goes on along the minus strand of NZ_JAAGPB010000204.1, from coordinate 3,367 downwards.
CGCGCATCGCCTGCGTCGTATCGACCAGCACGGTCGGTTCGACGAAGAAGCCGGGGCCGTCGATCGCGCGGCCGCCCGCGGCAGCACGCGCTCCCTCGCCGAAGCCCGAGTCGATATAACCGCACACGCGCTGGCGCTGCTTCGCCGAGACGAGCGGGCCGATCTGCGTCGACGGGTCCATCCCCGGGCCGATCTTCAGGCTCGCGGCGATCTTCGCGACGCGCTCGATCACATCGTCGAACACTTTCGCATGGATGTACGCGCGCGACCCGGCCGTGCACACCTGCCCCTGGTTGAAGAAGATCGCGTTCGCCACGCCCAGTGCGGCCTTGTCGGGATCGACGTCGGGCAGCACGATCACCGGCGACTTGCCGCCGAGTTCGAGCGACATCCGCGTCATGTTGTCGAGCGCCGCGTGGCCGATCGTCTTGCCCGTCTGCGTCGAGCCCGTGAACGCGATCTTGTCGATGCGCGGATCGCTCGACAACGCGGCGCCGGCCGTGTGACCGTAGCCGGTGACGATATTGACGACGCCGTCGGGAAAGCCGGCCGCCTGAATCAGCTCGCCGAGTCGCAATGCACTCAGCGGCGTGTCTTCCGCGGGCTTCAACACCACGGTGCAGCCCGTGGCCAGCGCGGGCGCAAGCTTCCACGCGGCCATCAGCAGCGGGAAATTCCACGGAATGATCGCGCCGACCACGCCGACGGGCTCCTTGCGCGTATAGGTGAAGATCTCGCTGTCCGGCATATACGGCATGCCTGCATCGATCACGCTGCCTTCGATCTTCGTCGCCCAGCCGGCCATGTAGCGGAAGCACTGCGCGGCCATCGCCACATCGAGGCCCTGCGCCACCATCACGGGCTTGCCGTTGTCGAGCGACTCGATCTCGGCCAGCTCGCGCGCATTTGCTTCGATCAGGTCCGCGAGCGTCAGCAGCAGGCGCTCGCGATCTGTGGTCTTCGCGGTGCGCCACGGCCCCGCGTCGAATGCACGCCGCGCGGCCGCGATGGCCTGCTGCACGTCGTGCTCGTCCGCTTCGGGCACACGCGCGAGCACGGTGCCGTCGGCCGGGTTCACGACGTCGAGCTGGCGGCCCGACGCCGCATCGCTCCACTCGGCGCCGATCAGCATCTTCTTCGGCTTCGCGAGAAACGCGCGCGTGGCGTCGAGCAGCGGGAAATTGTCGTTCGTCTCCATCTTCGATCTTCCTCGAGTTCCAGAATGAATCGGTCAGTAGCGATCCGTGACGCCGTCGATCCCGCGTGCCTGCAACGCGCGAACGAGGCCGGCGCGCACGGTCGCGACGTCGGAAAAAGCGGGACGGCGATGCGCGGCGACTTCGGCGGCCGTATACGGCTTGAAGTCGCGCGGCAGCGCGTCGCGGTTCATGGTCGTGAGTACCCAGTTGAGCACGTCGGCCAGATCCTGGTCCGACAGCGCCGAGTTCGACGCGCCGGGCACGCGCATCACGTACTCGCGCCCGGCCGGCAGATGCGTGAAATAGCCGAGCGAGTTGGCGAGCGGCGGTACCTTGCCGGGGATACCGCCGCCTGTCGCCGTGTGGCAGCCCATGCAGTTGAGCACCCAGTGCTGCCGCGCGAGCGCCGTGTCGGCCGCGCCTTCGGCATGCGCGGGGGCTGCGGCCAAACCGACGACCGCCCCGGCCAGCATCAGCAACGATGACAGACGACGCGACATGCCACCGAGCCACGACGACTCCGCGCACCGCGTGCGCGATACGGCGTCGCCAACACGAGGCGCGCGGGCGAGCGTCACAGGCCGAGCCCCTTGATGACGACCTCGCGTTGCGCATGAACGGCCGTGCCGTCCATCGCCTTCGCGCGCGCCGCGCGGATATCGGCCGCGGTGAACGGCTTCGCGTCGCCGTGCTGCGCGTTGAGATCGAACACGACGTAGTTGAGCACGTGCGCGATATCGTCATCGCTCGCGCTCGCAAACGACGGCATCTTGAAGTTGTAATTCTTGTCGCGCACCTTGATCTCGCCGAACATCCCGTGCAGCAGCGTCGCGACCAGTTGCGCGCGCCCCGGCTCGGCCGTCGCATACTTGCCCGGATACTCGGTCAGCGGCGGCGCGAGGCCGTCCTGCCCCTTGCCGCCCGCCTGGTGGCACACCGCGCACTGCGCGTCGAACAGGCTCTTGCCGGCCGGGTAATGCACGGCTTCCTGCGCGCCGGCGGGGCCCGCCAACACCAAGGCTGCCACGGCCGTCATGCATGCGACGGCGATCTTTCCTGCTTGCTTCCCTTTCATTGCTTCGCCGCTCCCAGCAGAACCGAAACCGAACAGTGATAGTTCGAATTGCCGTTGGCCATGCACCAGTTGATGTCGTTGTTCAGCGACAGCTTGTACAGCGGCTTCTCGCGCTCGTTGCGGTTGCAGAAGCACTTGCCGCACGACGTCTTGCCGCAGCAATCGTTGTACGACACGATGTAGTCCGAACCGTCGTGCGGGTTGCGGCACGTGCCGATCCACGTAATGGGTGACGGCGTCGTGCCCGGCGGGCAACTGCTCGACGTGCCGCCGCAGCAACTGCACAGCCAGCCGTCGATCGCGCAGTATTTCCAGTAGTCGCAGCTCATCGGATCGTCGCTTGCTCCCGATCCGGCGCCGCCGGACGCCGCCGATGCGCCCGATGCCGCATCGGCCGCATACGCGGTGCGATCGACGGGCAGCAGCGGCAGCATCGCCGACCCCACCAGCACCTTGCCGAGCTTCGCCATCGCGCTGCGCCGCGAGCTGTGCTGCGCGACGCCGCGCGCCGACCGCTCGAACCATGAATCAAACAGGCCCATGTCGTTGTTCTCCCTTGACGTTGAATGAGGGGCGGCCGGTCATGCGTGCTGCGCGTGTGCGTCGTGGTCGTGGCCGTGATCGCCATGCACGAACTGCTGCAGCGATGCGACGCCACGCTCCTTCGCTTCGAACAGGCTCTCGAGATGCTCGCGCGTATTGACGAGCCCCTTCGCGCGCACCGTGCCGGTTTCGTCGAGCAGCACCGCATACGGCAGCTTGCCGATCTGGTACGCAAGGCCGAGTTCCTGCGACAACACGTACGGGAAGCGTCCGAGGTCGTGCTTGCGCGCGAAGCGCGTGTGTTCGTCGACCTCGCCGTCGCTCGCGAGCACGATGTTCACCGGCGTCGCTTCGCTCGCCTGCAACGACGGCAGCAGCGGCAGCAGCTTCTTGCAGACGGGGCACGTCGGCGACAGGAAGAACAGCAGCGTCGCCTTGCCCGACGCCTCGAAACCGCCGACCTTCACCTGCGAGCCGCGAATGTCGGTCAGTTCGAAGGTCGGCGCGATCGCGCCGACCGCCGGCCCCTTGTCGATCATCAATGCGCCGA
>NZ_JAAGPB010000203.1:0-14383 GCF_017104585.1 Burkholderia sp. Ac-20392 | reverse complement strand
CCGTCGAGGCGCGCGGCCTCGCCGGTGATCCACTGGCTTTCGCCGGACGGCAGCGCGGTGCGGCCGTCGAGCGACGCGGCGGTCTTCATCCGCACCCACGGGCGGCCGCGCGTCATCCGCGACACGAAGCCGATGTTCAGCTCACCGGCTTCATGCGCGAGCAGCCCGCAGCGCACGTCGATGCCCGCGTCGCGCAGCATCCCGAGGCCGCGTCCCGACACCTGCGGGTTCGGGTCTTCCATCGCGGCGACGACCTTCGCGACGCGCGCGTCGATCAGCGCGTTCGCGCACGGCGGCGTGCGGCCGAAATGGCTGCACGGCTCGAGCGTCACGTAGACGGTCGAGCCGGCGACGTCGTAGCCGCGTGCACGCGCGTCCTTCAACGCCTGCACTTCAGCGTGATCCTGGCCGGCCGGCTGCGTGAAGCCTTCGCCGATCACGTCGCCGTCCTTGACGATCACGCAGCCGACACGCGGGTTCGGCGCCGTCGTATACATGCCGCGCGCGGCGAGCGCGAGCGCGCGCTCCATGTGGGCGAAATCGATATCCGAAAACATGCGCGCGGACCCGGGTCAGGCAGCGAGTGCCGCGAAGGCGCGGCGCGCGGCCGCGAGCGTCGCGTCGATCACCGCGTCGTCGTGCGTGCTCGACACGAAGCCCGCCTCGTACGCGGACGGCGCGAAGTACACGCCTTCGTCGAGCATCAGGTGGAAGAAGCGGTTGAAGCGCTCGGTGTCGCTCTTCGTCACTTCGGCGAAGCTGGTCGGCACGCGTTCGGCGAAGTAGAGGCCGAACATCGCGCCGATCGAGTCGGCCGCGAACGGCACGCCGGCCGCACGCGCTTCGGCCGCGAGGCCGTCGGCGAGACGCTTCGTCTGCGCGGTGAGCGCGTCGTAGAAACCCGGCGCCTGGATCAGCTGCAGCGTCTTCAGGCCCGCGGCGACCGCGATCGGGTTGCCCGACAGCGTGCCGGCCTGGTAGACGCCGCCGAGCGGCGCGAGGTGGGCCATGATGTCGCGGCGGCCGCCGAACGCGGCAGCCGGCATCCCGCCGCCGATCACCTTGCCGAGGCAGGTGAGGTCGGCCGTGATCCCGTAGTAAGCCTGCGCGCCACCGAGCGCGACGCGGAACCCGCACATCACTTCGTCGAAGATCAGCACGGCGCCGTGCTTCGTGCACAGCGCGCGCAGCGCGTTCAGGAATTCGGGCGTGCCGCGCACGAGGTTCATGTTGCCCGCGACCGGCTCGACGATCACGGCGGCGATCTCGTCGCCGAACGCGCCGAATGCTTCTTCGAGCGCGGCGACGTTGTTGTATTCGAGGACGGTCGTGTGCTTCGCGATGTCGGCGGGCACGCCGGCCGACGTCGGGTTGCCGAACGTCAGCAGGCCCGAGCCGGCCTTCACGAGCAGGCTGTCCGCGTGGCCGTGGTAGCAGCCTTCGAACTTGACGATGCGGCTGCGGCCCGTGAAGCCGCGCGCGAGACGCAGCGCGCTCATCGTGGCCTCGGTGCCGCTCGACACCATCCGCACCTGCTCGATCGACGGCACGAGCTTGCAGATTTCCTCGGCGATCTCGATCTCGGCTTCGGTCGGCGCGCCGAACGAGAAGCCGTCGGCGAGCACGTTCTGCACGGCCGACAGCACTTCCGGATGGACGTGGCCGACGATCATCGGGCCCCACGAGCCGATGTAGTCGATGTACTGCTTGCCGTCGGCATCCCAGAAATACGGGCCTTGCGCGCGCGCGACGAAGCGCGGCGTGCCGCCGACCGAACGGAATGCGCGCACCGGCGAGTTGACGCCGCCGGGAATGGTCTTCTGGGCGCGTTCGAAGAGGATCTGATTGTTGGACATGAGCGAAACCTGCGAGAGAAGGGCGCGGGGGCCTGTGCACGGGCCGCGGCGCCTGGGCGGAACGATCGTCCGATTGTACCGGAGACGCGCGCGGCGAGCCGGCGGCGCGGTCTGCGGCGTATCGGCGCGCGAGGGATCGCGCAGATCGGGAAGGAAGGGGGGCGATTCGGCCCCGTTATCGATCCGGCAAGGGGGGCGGCTTGCGCTTGCCGGTCAGCTCGGCCCAGCGCTTCTCGAGCGGGCCTTCGACCATCGGCTTGATTACCGTGCCGGAGCTCTGCGCGTCCCAGGTCTGCACCGAGTACGGATGGACGCGCAGCGCGTCGCGCGCGATCACCACGTCCTGGTGTGCGTCGACCAGCCAGTCGTAGACGAAGTCGATGCACAGCCGGTGGCCGCGCTTCGTCGACGGATCGGGCACCTCGTACGGCGCACGCGTCACGTAGCCGGAGCCGAATACGCCCTTGGGCTCCTTCGCGACGCGATGCAGGAATACGCGGTCGCCCGGCAGGATGCCGCGTGCGAAGCCGCAGCCCCACACGTCATGCACGGCCTCGCCGGCCTTCACGCGTGCGGCGACATCGGGCAGTTCGGGCCACGGCCATTTCTTGGGGCTCCAGATCAACAGGAAAGCGGTCATCGGTTCGGTCGTGTGTCCGTATTGGTCAGACAAGAGGGACGAGGAGCTGCAAGCTTAATCGAATCCCCATGCGCGATCCCGCGTGGCGGGCGCCACACCGGTACCGTTCGGCCCGCCGCGTACTCACGCCGCCAGCGCGTAAAAAAGTTGCGCGTACAATCATGGGCCTGGGCGCGCCGTTCGCGGCGCGGCCTCCCGTCTTCACCGCCACGTGCGCCCCGATGCGCGCGGGCTCCATTCCGGATACCCATGTCTCACGTCATCCGACGCCGGCCCGATGCCCGGCTGATCCTGTTGCTCGGCGCGCTTGCCGCCTGCGGGCCGATCGCTACCGACATGTACCTGCCGAGCCTGCCGTCGATCGCCGACGGCTTCTCCGTCAGCCCCGGCGCCGCGCAGCGCACGCTGACGAGCTTCATGGCCGGCTTCTCGGTCGGCATGCTGCTGTACGGCCCGCTGTCCGACACGTGGGGCCGACGCCCCGTGCTGCTCGGCGGCATCGCGCTGTTCACGCTCGCGAGCATCGGCTGCTTCGTGTCGACTTCGATCGACATGCTGATCCTCGTGCGCTTCCTGCAGGCGCTCGGCGCCGGCGCGGCGTCGGTGCTGTCGCGTGCGATCGCGCGTGACGCGCACGAGCCGACCGACGCGGCGAAGGTGCTGTCGATGGTCGCGATCGTCACCGCGGTCGGGCCGTTGCTCGCGCCGCTGATCGGCGGGCAGATCCTGCGCTTCTCCGGTTGGCGCGGCGTGTTCGTCGTGCTGGCCGTGTTCGGCGCGGTGTGCGCGGCGACCGCGTACCTGCGCGTGCCCGAAACCTGGCCGAAGGAGCGGCGCAAGAGCGCGGCCGTGCTCGCGTCGTTTGCGTCGTACGGGCGCATCCTGTCCGATCCCGTCGCCTGGGGCCACATGCTGTGCGGCGGGATGGCATTTGCGTCGATGTTCTCGTACATCACCGCCACGCCATTCGTGTACATCGAGTATTTCCACGTGTCGCCGCAGCACTACGGGCTGCTGTTCGGCCTGAACGTCGTCGGCATCATGATCGGCAACTTCGCGAACACACGGCTCGTCGGCCGCCTCGGCTCGCTGCGCATCATCGCGGCCGCGTCGCTCGTGAGCTGCATCGCGTCGCTCGCGGTCGCGCTCGTCGCGCTGACGGGGTGGGGCGGGCTGTGGTCGATCGTCGTGTGCCTGTTCTTCGTCGTCGGCGTGGTCGGGATCCTGTCCGCGAACTGCACGACCGACCTCATGCATCGCTATCCGCACAACGCGGGCGCGTCGGCAGCCGTGTTCGGCGCGATGCAGCTGGCGCTCGGCGCGCTCGCGAGCGTCGCGATCGGCGCACTCGCGGACGGCACGCCGTTCGCGATGGGCGTGACGATCGGCATTTCGGGCGTGCTGTGTTTCGCCGGCCGCTACCTCGTGCTGCGCTGGCACGGGCGGCCCGTCAAGGCGGGCACGTGAACCGCGGCCTGACGGCAGAATGAAAAACGCCACCGCGCGCGCTGCGCCGGTGGCGTTTTCGTTTCGAACGTGGGAAGCGGCTGCTGCCGCGCCGCGTCAATCCCGCGCGACGTCCTTCGCCGCCGGCGATGCGCCGTGGCTCAGCCAGTCGAGCACGTCGGCCGTTTCGTCGTCGCTCGCGCGGGCCTTCGCCTGGGCGACGGCCTCGGGCAGGTCGCCGTTCGTCGACGCACGGCGGATCGCGACGCCGACCGCGAGGATGTCGATCATCAGCAGATGCAGGATCCGCGAGATCATCGACAGCTGCGATTCGCGCATCTCGATGTGGTCGGTTTCGAGCGCGACGGTCGCACGCTTCGCGAGCGGCGTGTTGCTCGACGTGATCGCGATCACCTTCGCACCGGCCTGCATCGCGACGTCGAGCACGCGCAGCAGCTCGGGCGCGCGTCCCGACTTCGACACCGCGACGATCACGTCGCCCTTGCCGAGCAGCGCGGCCGATGCGGCCTGCATGTACAGGTCGCCGTAAGCGATCGTCGGGATCCCGAAGCGGAAGAACTTGTAATGCGCGTCCTGCGCGACGATGTTCGAGTTGCCGAGCCCGTAGAACTCGATGCGCCGCGCGCCGTTCAGGATCTCGATCGCGTTCTCGACGTGCTCGAAATTCAGATGCTCGCGCAGCTGCAGGATCGCGGACACCGTGTTGTCGAGCACCTTCGCGCCGAAGTCGGTCGCCGTGTCGCCGAGATGCACCTGGCTGTGGCTCATCGGGATCGTGCCGGTAAGGCCGGTGGCGAGCTTCAGCTTGAAGTCGGACAGCCCCTGGCAGCCGAGCGAGCGGCAGAAGCGGATCACCGTCGGCTGGCTCACGTCGGCCTTGCGCGCGATGTCGACGATCGGATCGTTGATGATCGAGCGCGGGTGGTTCAGCGCGAGATCGGCGACGCGACGCTCGGCCGGCGTCAGCGCGTCGCGCATCTGGCGGATCCGCTCGAACACGGCCGACGACGCACCGCCCGAGCGGTTCGACAGCTGCTCCGCGAGGATTGCCGACACGCCGAGGAACGCCGGGTATTCGGCGGTGATCAGGTAGGTCGGGATGTTCTCGAGGTAGTGCGTGAAGCGGCCTTTTGCCTCGAAGCGCGCGCGGAACGACGAGCGCGTGAACAGTTCGCCGAGCTTCAGCGCGACACCGCCGCCGATGTACACGCCACCGAGCGCGCCGAGCGTCAGCGCGACGCTGCCCGCGAACGCGCCGAGAATTCCGCAGAAGCATTCGACCGTCTCGAGCGCGAGTGCATCGCCAGCATGTGCGCGTTCGACGATCTCGACCGTATCGACGGTCGCGGCCACGCGCTTCTTGTCGCGTGCGGCAAGCGCGCGATAGATGATCTCCATGCCGGGGCCCGCGCACACGCGTTCGAACGACACGTGCGGAAACTTCTTGCGCGCGTACTGCAGCACCAGATCCTCGCGCTCGTCCTGCGGCGCGAACGATGCGTGGCCGCCTTCGCTGCCGAGCGCGATCCAGCGGTCGTCGGCCGGAATCAGCCCCGACACGCCGAGCCCGGTGCCGGGCCCGAGCAGCCCGATCACGCTGTTCTGGCGGCGTGCGCCACCGCCGATCTGCACGCGCTGCGCGTCGGTCAGGCCCGGCAGCGCCATCGCGAGCGCGGTGAAATCGTTCACGACGAGCAACGTGTCGAAGCCGAGCGCGCGGCGCGTCGCCTCGATCGAGAAGCTCCAGTCGTGGTTGGTCATCGTGACCTGGTCGCCGTCGACCGGATTGGCGATCGCGATCGCCGCGTGGTTCACGCGGCTGATCTTCACGTCCTTCAGGTATTTGCGGATCGCGTCGGTGAGCGTCGGATAGTCGGCGCCGGGATACACGCGGATCTGCGTGATGTCGCCCGGGCCGGTTTCCAGCGCGAAGCGCGCGTTGGTGCCGCCGACGTCCGCGAGCAGGCGCGGGCCGTCGGCATGCTGGCCTGCGACGGCCGCCTTACTTTGCGCACCAGTAGACATCGAGCTGGGTCCCCTTGTCGTTGGCCAGTTGGGAAATCGCGTTCTTCTGCAGCGACGCGGCTGCGGCGTCGAGCACCGCGCGTTTGCGTTCGCCCGCGATCAGCAGGAACAGCCGGTCGACGCGCTTGAGCGCATCGAGCGAGAAGCTCACGCGCGCATGCGGCGCGGCGCCGGGATGGACGGCGACGAATCGCTCGGGCGTCGTGATCGCGTGATCCCATTCGGGCGCATCGGCGAAGATCGACGCGGTATGGCCGTCCTCGCCCATGCCGAGCACCGCGACGGTCGGCACGCGGTAGTCGGCGTTCGCGTTCAGTGCGGCGACGTGCGCGTCGAGTGCGGTGCGCGTGTCGACGAGCGGCAGGAAGCGGGCGGGGGCGGCTGCGTGCTGCAGCAGCGTGTCGCGCACGAGGTGCGCGTTGCTGGCTGCGTCGTCCTCCGGCACCCAGCGGTCGTCGACCAGCGTCACGTCGACGCCGGCCCAGTCGAGCGCCGCGTGCGACAGCGTTTGCAGGAACGGGCGCGGGCTCGTGCCGCCTGACACCGCGAGCGTCGGGCGCGCGGGGCCGGCGAGCGCGGCGCGCAGCGCATCGCCGACGGCGCGCGCGAGCGCTTCGCTTTGCGCTTCCTGGGTGTCGAAAGCGTGAATCTCGATCACATCTCCTCCGGACTGCTTTGTCTGTTCAAATCGTACGAATCGTGGGGCACGTTGCCGCGTACGGTGGCGTGCGCGGCAACGGTTTGCATCAGTTCTCTTCTTCGAGCCAGCAGGTGTCGTGCTGCGCGAGCATCGCGCTCGCCGCGGCCGGCCCCCACGTGCCCGCCGCGTACGGCTTCGGCGGCTTCAGCGTGCGTGCCCATTCGTTCAGGATAGGCTCGACCCAGCGCCATGCGGCCTCTTGTTCGTCGCGGCGCACGAAGAGGGCGAGACGGCCGTTGATCACGTCGAGCAGCAGGCGCTGGTACGCCTCCATCTGCCCTTCCTTGAAGAACTGGTCGAACGCGAGGTCGAGGTGCACGCTCGCGAGGTTCATCCCTTCGCCCGGCTGCTTCGCGAGGCAGTACAGGCGAATCGTCTCGTTCGGCTGCAGCCGGATCACGAGGCGGTTCGAGCCGGGGCGCAGCGCGGTGGGCCCGAGCGCCGAATGCGGCACCGGGCGGAAATTGACGACGATCTCCGCGACGCGATCGGCAAGCCGCTTGCCGGTGCGCAGGAAGAACGGCACGCCTGCCCAGCGCCAGTTCTCGATCTCGACCTTCAGTGCGACGAAGGTTTCGGTCTGGCTGTCGGGCTTCACGCCCGGCTCGGTCGCGTAGGCCGGCACCTGCGCGCCCTTGATCACGCCCGCATGATACTGGCCGCGCACGGCAACCTTGCCGATGTCGCGCGGATCGACCGGCTTCAGCGCGCGGAGCACGCGCAGCTTCTCGTCGCGCACCGAGTCGGAATCCATCGAATGCGGCGGCTCCATCGCGACGATCGACAGCAGCTGCAGCAGGTGGTTCTGCACCATGTCGCGCAGCGCGCCCGTATTGTCATAGAAATCGCCGCGCGCCTCGACGCCGAGCTCCTCGGCGATCGTGATCTGGATGCTCTCGACCCATTCGCGGCGCCACAGCGGCTCGAACAGCGCATTGCCGAAGCGCAGCGCGAGCAGGTTCTGTACGGGTTCTTTACCGAGGTAGTGGTCGATCCGGTAGATCTGGCCTTCCGCGAAGATTTCGCCGACCGCGTCGTTGATCGCATTCGACGACTTCAGGTCGTAGCCGAGCGGCTTCTCGAGCACGATCCGCGAGCCTTCGTTCAGGCCGACCGACGCGAGCGCCTTGCAGATCGGCACGAACAGCGACGGGCCCGTCGCCAGATAGAACACGCGGATGCCGGGCAGCGAGGCCACCGCGTCGCGCAGCACGACGTAGTCTTCCGCGCGGCCGAGATCGAGGTGCACGTACTCGATGCGATCGAGGAAGGACTTCCACGCAGCTTCGTCGAACGCCTTGCCGGCAGCCTTGGCCGCGTGCGGCTTCACATGGGTGTCGACCCATTCGAGATACGACGCCCGATCCGATTCATGACGCGCCACGGCAACGATCCGGCCGCTCTCCGCCAGCATGTTCGCACGGTGCGCCTCGAACAGCGCGGGCAGGATCTTGCGCATCGACAGATCGCCGGTGCCGCCGAAAAGTACGAAGGTAAAGCTGGAATCGGTATGCATGTGTCTCCGCCGGGTTGGGGTGCTGGGAAGCGATCCGTAGTGCGATAAAAATATTTTTGACACTGAATTGTAGTTTAACTACAATCCGCCGCAAGGGGTAGCACCTGGGTGAAGAAAAAAAGAAGTGCGGTCGATGAACTGCGCGAGCTTCACCTTCGGGAACGCCTTGTGCCGAATGTTATCGGACATTGACGGCGCGCATCGTCAGCGCGACGTCGGCCCCGGGCTCGCGCCGCATCATTGCGGCGGGCCAGAAACACAAAGAGGAGACACGCCGTTGAATCTCGATTCACGCTTTCTGTAAGAGCCTGGCCGGTCATCGGCCCCGTACGCTGCAAGCGTCCCGCGGCTCGATTTCCCCGTCGTTATCAAGAAGCCGGTTCCCCCGTCGGGGAACCTCACGAGTTGATTCAGTCTGGAGGAGATAAGTAATGAAAGTTCGCTCGATCATGGGCGCGCTCTGCGCGGCAGGTCTGATGGCTGGCGCCGTGGCGGCGCAGGCAGCCGAGAATGTGACGGTGCTGCACTGGTGGACCTCGGGCGGCGAGTCGAAGGCCGTCGGCGTGCTGAAGGACGACCTGCAGAAGCAGGGCTACGTGTGGAAGGACTTCGCGGTCGCGGGCGGCGCGGGCGCTGCGGCGATGACCGCGCTGAAGACCAAGGTGATCAGCGGCGACGCACCGTCGGCCGCGCAGATCAAGGGCCCGCTGATCCAGGACTGGGCCGACCAGGGCGTGCTCGTCAACATCGATTCCGCTGCCGGCGACTGGAAGCAGAACCTGCCGCCGGAAATCGACAAGATCATCAAGTACAAGGGCCACACCGTCGCGGCGCCGTTCTCGGTGCACCGCGTGAACTGGCTGTACATCAACAAGGCCGCGCTCGACAAGGTCGGCGCGAAGGTGCCGACCACCTGGCCTGAATTCTTCGCGGTGGCCGACAAGCTGAAGGCCGCGGGCATCCAGCCGGTCGCGATGGGCGGCCAGCCGTGGCAGGACCTGACGCTGTGGGAAGACGTCGTGCTGTCGCAGGGCCCGGCGTTCTACAAGAAGGCGCTGGTCGACCTCGACCAGGCGACGCTGACCTCGCCGCAGATGCTGTCCGTGTTCGACACGGTGCGCAAGATCCAGGGCTACTTCGATGCCGGGCGTAACGGCCGCGACTGGAACCTCGCGACCGCGATGGTGATCAACGGCAAGGCCGGCATGCAGTTCATGGGCGACTGGGCGAAGGGTGAGTTCGAGAACGCCGGCAAGAAGTCGGGCAAGGACTACATCTGCGCACCGGTGCCGGGCACGGCGAATGCTTACACGTTCAACGTCGACTCGTTCGTGTTCTTCCAGCAGAAGGGCGACAAGGCGGCGACGCCGGGCCAGCTCGCGCTCGCGAAGACGATCATGACGCCGGACTTCCAGGAACAGTTCAGCCTGCTGAAGGGTTCGGTGCCGGTACGCCTCGGCGTGAAGATGGACAAGTTCGACGACTGCGCGAAGAAGTCGTATGCCGACGAGCAGACCGCGATCAAGTCGGGCGGCTTCGTCCCGTCGCTCGCACACGGGATGGCGCAGAGCGATGCGACCGCCGGCGCGATCACGGACGTCGTGACGAAGTTCATGAACTCGCAGCAGGATTCGAAGAGCGCGGTCGCCGCGCTCGCGAAGGCCGCGAAGGTCAAGTAACGCGCGACAGGCGCCCGGCCGGAAACGCTTCATCGGCCGGGCGTTTTTGCATGTGCAGCAAACGGGCTCGCCCGCGGGCTCGTGCCGTACCTGGCGCCGGCCCGGCCTGCGTCGCCCTCGTTCCAGGAGTCGAATCAAGTGGCTGCCCCTCTTAGCGGAAACGGATCCGGCGCTGCCGCCGCACGGCGTACGTCGCCGATGTCGGCCTTCGCCGATCGCTGGATCCCGAAGCTCGTGCTTGCGCCGAGCGTCGCGATCGCCGTGGTGTTCATCTACGGCTTTATCCTGATTACCGGCTATCTGTCGCTGACCAATTCGCGACTGTTGCCGAACTACGAATTCGACGGCTTCGGCCGTTACACGGACCTGTTCCAGAACGACGTGTGGTGGACCTCCGCCGCGAACCTCGGCTGGTTCGGGATTCCGTTCATCGCGATCTGCGTCGCGCTCGGGCTGTTCCTCGCGATCCTGCTCGACCAGCGGATTCGCAACGAAGGCGCGCTGCGCGCAGTCTTCCTGTATCCGATGGCGCTGTCGTTCATCGTCACCGGCACCGCGTGGCAGTGGATCCTGAACCCGGGCCTCGGCCTCGAGAAGGTGATGCACGACTGGGGCTGGGCGAGCTTCTCGTTCGACTGGCTCGGCGATCCGGACAAGGCGATCTTCTGCGTGGTGATCGCGGCCGTGTGGCAGTCGACCGGCTTCGTGATGGCGCTGTTCCTCGCGGGGCTGCGCGGTGTCGATGCGGAGATCTTCAAGGCCGCGCAGGTGGACGGCGCGACGCTGCCGACCATCTACCGCAAGATCGTGATCCCGAGCATGCGCCCGGTGTTCTTCTCGGTGCTGCTGATCCTCTGCCACATCACGATCAAGACCTTCGACCTCGTCGTCGCGCTGACGGCGGGCGGCCCGGGCACGTCGTCGTCGCTGCCGGCCATGTTCATGTACACGTTTTCGTTCAACCGCGGCCAGCTCGGGCTCGGCGCGGCGTCCTCGGTGATGATGCTCGCGACCGTCGTCGCGGTGCTGGTGCCGCTGATGTATATGGAATCGAGGAGCACCCGCAATGCAGCCTAAGATGACGATCAGCCGGGCAGTGATCTATGCGGCACTGATCCTGTTCGCGCTGTATTTCCTGTTCCCGATCTACGTGATGCTGTCGACGTCGTTCAAGGATCTCGACCAGTTGCGCACCGGCAACCTGCTGACGCCGCCCACCACGTGGACCGTCGACCCGTGGGTGAAGGCCTGGAGCGGCGCGTGCACCGGCGTGCGCTGCGACGGCATGAAGCCGTTCTTCCTGAACTCGCTGGAAATGGTGATCCCGGCCGTGCTGATCTCGTCGCTGATCGGCGCGTTCAACGGCTACGTGCTCACGCACTGGCGCTTTCGCGGCGCCGACGCGCTGTTCACGATGATGCTGGTCGGCTGCTTCATCCCGTTCCAGGTGATCCTGCTGCCGATGGCGCGCCTGCAGGGGATGCTCGGCCTCGCCAACACGATTCCGGGCCTCGTGTTCGTGCACGTCGTGTACGGCATCGCGTTCACGACGATGTTCTTCCGCAACTTCTACGTGAGCGTGCCGGCCGAGCTCGTGAAGGCCGCGCGCATCGACGGCGCGGGCTTCTTCACGATCTTCACGAAGATCCTGCTGCCGGTGTCGCTGCCGATCTTCATGGTGTGCCTGATCTGGCAATTCACGCAGATCTGGAACGACTTCCTGTTCGGGATCGTGTTCTCCGGCGTCGATTCGATGCCGATCACGGTTGCGCTGAACAACCTCGTCAACACGTCGACGGGCGTGAAGGAATACAACGTCGACATGGCCGGCGCGATCATCGCCGCGCTGCCGACGCTGCTCGTCTACATCGTCGCCGGCCGCTACTTCGTGCGCGGGCTGACGGCGGGCGCGGTGAAGGGGTAAGCGCGGCTTCATCCGATACGACGAACCGGCCGCGCCTCGCGCGCGGCGCATCGAAACGAACCCGACGCGGCGCCGGAGTGCGCCGCGCGAGACGAGACAGAGGATTCACAGCATGGCAAGCCTTTCCATCCGTGACGTGTACAAGACCTACCCGAACGGGGTGCCGGTCCTGAAGGGTGTCGACATCGAGATCGAGGACGGACAGTTCCTGATCCTGGTCGGCGGGTCGGGCTGCGGGAAGTCGACGCTGCTCAACATGATTGCCGGGCTCGAGACCGTGACGAGCGGCGAGATCTGCATCGACGGCAAGGTCGTCAACGACCTGTCGCCGAAGGATCGCGACATTGCGATGGTGTTCCAGTCGTACGCGCTGTATCCGTCGATGACGGTGCGCGAGAACATCTCGTTCGGCCTGAACATCCGCAAGGTGCCGAAGGGCGAGCAGCAGCAGATCGTCGACCGCGTGTCGCAGATGCTGCAGATCCAGCACCTGCTCGACCGCAAGCCGGGCCAGCTGTCGGGCGGCCAGCGCCAGCGCGTCGCGATGGGCCGTGCGCTCGCGCGCGATCCGTCGCTGTTCCTGTTCGACGAACCGCTGTCGAACCTCGACGCGAAGCTGCGCATCGAGATGCGCGCGGAAATCAAGCTGCTGCACCAGCGCCTCGGCACGACGATCGTCTACGTGACGCACGACCAGATCGAGGCGATGACGCTCGGCGACCGGATCGCCGTGATGAAGGACGGCGTGGTCCAGCAGTTCGGCGCGCCGCAGGACATCTACGATTCGCCGTCGAACCTGTTCGTCGCGGGCTTCATCGGCGCGCCGCCGATGAACTTCATCAACGGCAAGCTGGTCGAGCAGGGCAGCGGGATCGCGCTCGAGATCGATACGGGTCTCGCGCGCAGCGCGCTGAACCTGCCGTTCGACGCGGCGAAGCTGAAGTCGCACGTCGGCCGCGAGGTGATTCTCGGGCTGCGTCCGGAGCGCATCACCGACGCGCGCAACGCGCACAACGGCGAGGCGTCGAATCTGCAGCCGATCGACGTGCGCGTCGACGTGACCGAGCCGACCGGGCCGGATACGCACGTGTTCGCGCAGGTGAACGGCAAGCGGATCGTGAGCCGCGTGCATCCAGCCGCGAACCCGCAGCCGGGGCAGACCCAGTCGCTGCTGTTCGACGTGTCGAAGGCGGTGCTGTTCGATCCGGCGTCGGAAGAGCGGATCGCGTGATGTCGCGCGAGCGCTGAACGAAGCAAAAAGGGCCGTCCGAAGACGGCCCTTTTTTTTGGGCGCGACGGTCGATGCCGCAGCGGCGCTCAGTGCGGCAGCCGCACGTCGAACTTGAACGTCGCGAGCCGCGCGACGAGGATGAAGCCGGTTGCGAGCAGCACGCTGTACACCGAGTCGAACTGCAGCCACACGAGCAGCAGGTAGAACCAGCAGCCGACGAACGCGCAGGTCGCGTATGGCCGCGAATCGCGCAGGATCAGCGGGATGTCGTTGCACAGCACGTCGCGGATGATCCCGCCGACCACGCCCGTGATCACGCCCATCATCACCGCGATGAAGCGCGGCATCTCGGCATCGAGCGCGATCGCCGTACCCGAAATGCTGAAGATCCCGAGCCCGA
Source organism: Burkholderia sp. Ac-20392 (assembly GCF_017104585.1). Lineage (NCBI taxonomy): Bacteria > Pseudomonadati > Pseudomonadota > Betaproteobacteria > Burkholderiales > Burkholderiaceae > Burkholderia > Burkholderia sp. Ac-20392. The sequence goes on along the minus strand of NZ_JAAGPB010000203.1, from coordinate 945 downwards.
TCGCATCGGCGACGAGCAGCAACCGCTCGGCCGACAGACGCGACAGCATCCGCAGCACGAACGGCGCGAACAGCGCGAGCACGAAGATCGCGATCACGTAGTCGTCGTGCACGACCCAGTAGAACGGCCGGCGTTCGAGCAGGATGTCGCGCAGCGTGCCGCCCCCGAACGCGGTGGCGAGCGCGACGACGAACGTGCCGACCGAGTCGAGGCGGTTCTTGCGCGCCTCGATGAAGCCCGAGATCGCAAAGGCCAGCGTGGCGATCGCCTCCAGTATCGCGATCGCGAGCGTCAGCCTAGGATGCGGCACGCGGCCCCCGGTCGCCGGGTGCCGCGAACGGCTGCAGCAGTACCAGCACCGCGCCCGCGCCGCCGTCGTTGCCGCGTGCCTCGCAGAACGCGATCACTTCTTCCTTCTGCACGAGCCACGCGCGGACCTTGCCTTTCAGCACGGGTTCCTTGCCGATCGAGCCGAGCCCCTTGCCGTGGATCACGCGCAGGCAGCGCAGCCCTTTCTTGCCGGCTTCGCGGATGAAATCGGCGAGCGCGTCGCGCGCCTCGTCGCGCCGCATCCCGTGCAGGTCGATCTGCGCCTGCACGATCCACGCGCCGCTGCGCAGCTTGCGCACGACGTCGCGGCTGATGCCGGGGCGGTGGTAGTACAGCGAGTCGTCGCTGTCGAGCAGCGTCTCGGGATCGAATTCGTCGGACAGCGTCGCGTTCAGCACGGCTTCCTCGTCGCGCTGCGTCTGCTTCGGCACCGGGTCGGGCGGCGTGCGGCCGGCCGCCGCGCGCGGCGGCGCGTTCAGCGGCTGGATGGTGCCGATCTCGTTGCGGAACAGGTTTGCGTCGGCTTCCGCCTTGCGCTCGGCCTTGGCCGTTTCGATGCGCTCGCGGTCGCGGCGATCGGCTTCGCCTTGCAGCGACTTGCGCAGCGCGCCGAGA
>NZ_JAAGPB010000202.1:0-14383 GCF_017104585.1 Burkholderia sp. Ac-20392 | reverse complement strand
GCGCCGGCATTCCCGCGTTCACGGCCCCGTTCGCGCTCGCGTCGTGGGTCACGGTGATCGTCGCGCGCCGCTTCACCCTCGGAGAACCCGATGTCGTCATTCGCACACCGTCCTGATGCCGTGAAACCCGGCGGCCCGATCTCGGACGCCGAACGCCGGATGCGCGTCGACCTCGCCGCCGCGTACCGGCTCGTCGCGCTGAACGGCTGGGACGACCTGATCTACACACATCTTTCCGCGACCGTGCCCGGCGAGCCCGGCCACTTCCTGATCAACCCGTTCGGCCTCACGTTCGACGAAGTCCGCGCGTCGAATCTCGTGAAGATCGACCTGGCCGGCAACCGGATCGGTGACAGCGAGCATGCGGTCAACGTGACGGGCTTCGCGCTGCACGCGGCCGTGCACGCCGCGCGCGCCGACGCCGTGTGCGTGATGCACCTGCACAATACGGCCGGCATCGCCGTGTCGATCCAGCGCGACGGGCTGCTGCCCGCGTCGCAACACGCGCTGCGCTTTCATGGCGACCTCGCGTACCACGACTACGAGGCGCTCGCGTTCTCGCCGGCCGAAGGCGCGCGGCTGACCGCGAGCCTCGGCGCGAAATCCGCGATGCTGCTGCGCAATCACGGCACGCTGACGGTCGGCCGCACCGTGGCCGAGGCCTATGTGCTGATGGATACGCTGATCAAGGCGTGCGATATCCAGGTGCGCGCGCAGGCCGGCGGCGGGCCGCTCGTGCTGCCCGACCCGGCCATCGCCGACCGGACCGCCGAACAGCTGCGCGACGGCGGCGCGATCGAGGGCGAACTGGAATGGCCGGCGCTGCTGCGCCGGCTCGACCGGATCGATCCGACGTATCGCGACTGACGCCGCCGGCTCCCAACGAATCATTCACCCCAACCATCGGAGCACTCCGTCATGCCGACTTTCAATATCCAGCTCTTCGAAGGCCGCACCGTCGACCAGAAGCGCGCATTCGTCGAAGCGATCACGCGCGTCACATGCGAGACGCTCGGCTGCGAACCGGGCTCGGTCGATATCATCCTCACCGACGTGAAGAAGGAGAACTGGGCGACGGCCGGGAAGCTGTGGAGCGACGAGCGCTGAGCGTCTCCTCATCTAGACTGCGCGCCGCCGGACCACGATAGCGCGCAGCCTTCGTTTCTCTGATGCAGGTTCGCTTTCGCCGTCGCCCGCTCTCATCAATTAGTTATCCAAATATATTCACATTGACGCCAGGAAATACAAAAATCACGATGCCACATTCGACACGCTAGCCAGCCAATCACCGTTCATCGGTGTTGCCGCCAGCAATGAACCCAGGCTTGACGCCTCAACCCAGAAACAAATCCTGCGCACAATGGAGAGCAATGTGTCGAGCCAAGTGTTCTGCAATGACTTTGCCAACCGGCAACGTCGGATTCAAATTCTGGAACTGCGTCAACAGTTGCAACGCGTTGGCAGGATGCTAACCAGGTGAACACATGATTACCGACAAGCAAGTCGCAACCGCCCTGAACGATATGATCTTACAAATGGGGGCTGATCTCGATCGCTCTCTACTGGCAGTCAAGGCATCGTGCCCGGATGCCGAATTCGTTGCCTATCGCGAATTCGTTTCTTCTCTGTTGAACACGATGCTGCTTGATTTCATGAACCCGCTCTACAAACGGCATCCCGACCTGAAGCCGCCAGAACTAACCTGAACCATACGCTGCGGCGCCCGCGACGGGCGCCGCACGCGGCTTCCTCCGGCCGCCCGTCGTTGTGCGCCCGCACATCGCTTTGTCACGCAATCGGCGCATAATGCCGGACAGACGCAGCAGCCGATGGCCACCCGACGAGGAGACCGCCATGGAAGCGAAGAACGAGGAAGTCGTCGCACACCTGCTCTCCGACGTCGTCGAATTCGCGCGCGGGCGCCTGCCCGAAGCCACGTTCCGGATCGTCGAACCCTTCCTGCGTCATTACTACGATTTCGTCGATGCGGACGATCTGCAGAGCCGCAGCATCGCCGATCTCTACGGCGCCGCGATGGCGCACTGGCAGACCGCCCAGAAATTCGTGCCCGGCAGCGAACGGCTGCGCGTGTACAACCCGATCCTCGAACAGCACGGCTGGCACTCCGACCACACGGTCATCGAGATCGTCAACGACGACATGCCGTTCCTCGTCGATTCGGTGACGATGGCCGTCAACCGCCTCGGGCTCGCGCTGCATTCGGCACTGCACCCGGTATTCCGCATCTGGCGCGGCCGCGATGGCGGCATCGAGCGCGTCGATGCGGGCGGCGCGACACCCGGCGACGGCCAGTCGCAGCTCGCGTCGTTCATCCATTTCGAAGTCGACCGCTGCGGCGATGCCGCGCTGCTCAACACGTTGCGCAACGACATCGCGCACGTGCTCGGCGACGTGCGCGCGTCGGTGGAAGACTGGCCGAAGATCGTCGACATCGCGCGCGCGACGATCAAGGAAATGAAGGCGCGCGAATCGACCGCGGAAGACATCGAGGCGCGCGCATTCCTCGAATGGATGGCCGCCGATCACTTCACGTTCCTCGGCCAGCGCGACTATGCGCTGGTATCGGACGGCACGGGTTTCGGGCTGCGCGGCATCGAAGGCACCGGCTTCGGCATCCTGCGCGAATCGCTGCGCACGTCGGGCGCACCCGACGTTACACCCCTGCCGCAAGCCGCCGCCGACATCATCACCGGCTCCTGGCCGATCTTCCTGACCAAGGCGAACTCGCGCGCGACCGTGCACCGGCCCGGCTATCTCGACTACGTCGGCGTGAAACTCGTCGGGCCCGACGGCAAGGTCGCCGGCGAGCGCCGCTTCATCGGGCTCTACACGTCGACCGCCTACATGGTGTCGAGCGCCGAGATCCCGATCGTGCGCCGCAAGTGCGCGAACATCGTGCGGCGCGCGGGCTTCCTGCCGAAGGGACATCTCGGCAAGTCGCTCGTGACGGTGCTCGAAACCTATCCGCGCGACGAGCTGTTCCAGGCCGACGAAGACCAGCTCTACGACATCGCGCTCGGCATCCTGCGGCTGCAGGAACACCAGCGCACGCGCCTGTTCGTGCGCCGCGACCGCTTCGACCGCTTCGTGTCGTGCCTCGTGTTCGTGCCGCGCGACAAGTACAACACCGACCTGCGCCGGCGCATTGCGAAGCTGCTCGTCGATGCGTATAACGGCGTGAACGTCGAATTCACGCCGCTGCTGTCGGAATCGGCGATCGCACGCATTCATTTCGTCGTGCACGCGGAACCGGGCACGATGCCCGACGTCGACACGCGCGAGCTCGAAACGCGGCTCGTGCAGGTCACGCGCCGCTGGCAGGACGACCTCGCCGACGCGCTGCTCGACGCATTCGGCGAAGAGCAAGGCAACCGCCTGCTGCAACGCTATGCCGACTCGTTCCCGGCCGGCTATCGCGACGACTATCCGGCGCGCACCGCCGTGCGCGACATCGAGCTGATCGAACGCGTGAAGGATTCGGGGCAGCTCGCGATGAACCTGTACCGGCCGATCGAGGCCGAGGCGCGTGCGTTCCGCTTCAAGGTCTATCGCGCGGGCGACCCGATCGCGCTGTCGCGCAGCCTGCCGATGCTCGAGCATCTCGGTGTGCGCGTCGACGAGGAGCGGCCCTACCGGATCCAGACGCAGGATGCCGCACACGCGTGGGTACACGACTTCGGTCTCGAACTCGCCGACGACACCGAGTTCGACATCGAGCGCGTGAAGGGCCTGTTCGAGGATGCGTTCGACCAGATCTGGAGCGGCCGGATCGAGAACGACGACTTCAACCGCCTCGTGCTGCGCGCCCACCTGAGCGCACGCGAAGTGACGATCCTGCGTGCGTATGCGAAGTATCTGCGGCAAGTCGGCTCGACCTTCAGCGACGCGTATATCGAGCGCGCGCTGACCGGCAACCCGGCGATCGCGCGGCAGCTCGTCGAGCTGTTCCTGCTGCGCTTCGACCCGGCCACCGGCGACACGCGCGACGTGCAGGCCGAACGGCTGCTGAAGGCGATCGAAGGCGCGCTCGACCAGGTGCCGAACCTCGACGAGGACCGCATCCTGCGCCAGTTCCTCGGCGTGATCAATGCGACCGAGCGCACGAACTACTTCCTGCTCGATGCGAACGGCGAATCGAAGCCGTACCTGTCGTTCAAGTTCAATCCGGCGAAAGTGCCGGGACTGCCCGAACCGAAACCGATGTTCGAGATCTGGGTGTATTCGCCGCGTGTCGAGGGCGTGCACCTGCGCGGCGGACGCGTCGCGCGCGGCGGCCTGCGCTGGTCGGATCGACGCGAGGATTTCCGCACCGAGGTGCTCGGGCTGATGAAGGCGCAGATGGTGAAGAACGTCGTGATCGTGCCGGTCGGCTCGAAAGGCGGCTTCGTCGTGAAGAACCCGCCGCCGCCGAGCGATCGCGAAGCGTGGATGCGCGAAGGCATCGCGTGCTACCAGACCTTCCTGCGCGGCCTGCTCGACCTGACCGACAACCTGGTGAGCAACGCGATCGTGCCGCCGCCCGACGTCGTGCGTCACGATCCGGATGACCCGTACCTGGTCGTCGCCGCAGACAAGGGCACGGCCACCTTCTCCGACTACGCGAACGCGATCTCGCACGAATACGGCTTCTGGCTCGACGACGCATTCGCGTCCGGCGGCTCGGTCGGCTACGACCACAAGAAGATGGCGATCACCGCGCGCGGCGCGTGGGAATCGGTGAAGCGACACTTCCGCGAGATGGGCATCGATACGCAGACGACCGACTTCACGGTGGTCGGCGTCGGCGACATGTCGGGCGACGTGTTCGGCAACGGGATGCTGCTGTCGCCGCATATCCGGCTCGTCGCCGCGTTCGATCACCGGCACGTGTTCCTCGACCCGAACCCCGATCCCGCGACGAGCTTCGCGGAGCGCGCGCGCATGTTTGCACTCGAACGCTCGAGCTGGGCCGACTACGATCCGGCGTCGATCTCGTCGGGCGGCGGCGTCTACCCGCGCACCGCGAAGACGATCCCGCTGTCGCCGGCCGTGCAGGCCGCGCTCGGCATCGACGCGCACGCGCTGCCGCCGGCCGAGCTGATCCGCGCGATCCTGCAGGCGCCGGTCGACCTGCTGTACAACGGCGGCATCGGCACCTACGTGAAGGCCGCGCGCGAAACCCACCTGCAGGTCGGCGACCGCGCGAACGACGCGGTGCGCGTGAACGGCACGGACCTGCGCTGCAAGGTGGTCGGCGAAGGCGGCAACCTCGGCTGCACGCAGTTCGGCCGAATCGAGTTCGCGCAGCGCGGCGGTCGCATCAACACCGATGCGATCGACAACTCGGCCGGTGTCGATTGTTCGGATCACGAAGTCAACATCAAGATCCTGCTCGGGCTCGTCGTGTCCGACGGCGAGATGACCGAGAAGCAGCGCAACGCGCTGCTCGCGGAGATGACCGACGAAGTCGGGCTGCTCGTGCTGCGCGACAACTACTATCAGACGCAGGCGCTGTCGATCGCCGGCCGCTATGCGGTCGAGCTGCTCGACGCCGAGGCGCGCCTGATGCGCTGGCTCGAACGCGCGGGCCGGCTGAACCGCGTGATCGAATTCCTGCCGACCGACGATGAAGTGGCTGAACGGCAAGCCGCGAAGCTCGGCCTCACGTCACCGGAGCGCGCGGTGCTGCTCGCGTACAGCAAGATGTGGCTGTACGACGCGCTGCTCGAATCCGACGTGCCCGAGGATCCGCTGGTGGCCGCGATGCTCGTCGACTACTTCCCGAAACCGCTGCAGCAGCGCTTCAGCGAGCCGATGCGCCGCCATCCGCTGCGCCGCGAGATTCTCGCGACGCACCTGACCAACGCACTCGTGAACCGCGTCGGCTGTGCGTTCGTGCACCGGCTGATGGAGGAGACCGACGCGAAGCCCGGCGACATCGTGCGCGCGTGCATCATGGCGCGCGACGTGTTCGACCTCGATGCGGTGTGGCGCGACATCGACGCACTCGACAACCGCGTCGCCGACGACGTGCAGGCGCGCATGTTCGTCGACGTCGCGCGGCTGCTGGAGCGCGCGGCGCTGTGGTTCCTGCGGCATCTGCAATCCGGCGCGGTGGCCGATGGTGGCGTCACCGAGCTGATCGCGCGCTGTCGCGACGCGGCGGAGCGGCTTGCGCCGCAACTGCCGTCGCTGCTGCCGGCCGACGATCTCGACGCGCTGTCCGAACGGCAGCGCGTGCTGGTCGAAGCCGGCGTCGACAGCGCGCTTGCGGTGCGCGTCGCGAGCGGCGACATCTCGGCCGCGCTGCTCGACATCGCCGAAGTGGCCGCGACCAACAACCGCAGCCTCGAACTCGTCGCGGGCGTCTATTTCTCGCTCGGCACGCTGCTCAATTACAGCTGGATCGGCGAGCGCGCGGCAACGCTGCCGACACCGACGCACTGGGACATGCTGGCGCGCGCCGCCGCGCTCGCGGAAGTCGCGCGCCTCAAGCGCACGCTCGCGACGAGCGCGCTCGCGGAATCGCCGGATTCGACGACGCCGGAGACGATCGTCGGTGCGTGGCGCGAACGCCGCGAAGCCGCGCTCGTGCGCTACGAGCACCTGCTCGCGGACCTGCGCGCATCGGGCGGCGCGAGCCTCGCGGTGCTGCTCGTGGTCGTGCGGGAAATGGCCGTGCTCGAACGGGCGTGATGGTCAGCGTGGTCGCGGTGGTCGCGACGGCTCAGACCGTCGCGATCAGCAGCTCTTCCGCGTTGTTCGGCGGCCGCAGGCCGTCGGTGCGATCGGCGAAGTAACGGCGCGTCAGATCGGCGGCCGATACGTGTGCCGCGTGCGCGAAGCCGGCCTCCCGTGCGAGCGCCTGGATCTGCGCCGGCATGAAGAAGCTGATGAACGGCGTGCCGCTGGCGCGCGCGCCCTTCGCGGCCATTTCCAGCCCGGGGCGCACCTCCGGATCCGCATTTTCCAGCGGCAGCAGGAACGTCATCGCGAGCGTCGAGCCCGGCGCGAGCGACGCGACTTCGCGCAACGCGGCCGCATTCGCTTCGTGCGTCAGGTACATGCTGACGCCGGTGGACACCACGACCGCCGGCTTGCCGGCGTCGAAGCCCGCACCGACGAGCGCTGCGCGCCACGACTGTTTCGCCTCGAAATCGACCGGCACGAAACGCAGCCAGTCGGGCACGCCGAAACCGAGCTCGACCAGGCGGCGCTGCTTCCACGCCTGTGGCGCGGGCGGGTCGACTTCGAAGACGGTCACGCGCGACGCCATGTCGGGCCGGCGCTGCACGAAGCTGTCGAGGCCCGCGCCAAGGATCACGTACTGGCTCACGCCGCGGGCGGCCTGCTCGACCACCCAATCCTCGATGAAGCGCGCCCGCGCGACGATCGACGCACGGAACGGCCGCGTGAACTGCGGATCCATGTCGCCGCGCTGCTGCCAGCCGGGTTCCGGCGCGAGCAATTGCAGCCCGACTTCGTCGGCGAGCACCGGCGGAGCGTCGAGTTCGACGTGCAGTGCGCGCCAGAGCGCGACACGCGCGGCCGTGCTGTCGGGGGCGTTTTCGGGAGCGTTCTCGCGGGGTTCGGTCATGGCTGCCTCACGCGCCCTGCTTGCCCGGCGCCTGCAGGCGCCATACACGGCCGTCCGGATCGCGCACGGTCATGTCGCGCGTGCCCCAGTGGGTGTCCTCGAACGGCGTGACGACGTCGACGATCGGCTGCGGCTGCACCGCCTGTTCATCCGCGACCTTGAGCACGACCTGCAGGTCCGGCGTCTCGCTCGGCGGCACTTCGGCAATGAACAGAAAGGGGCCGTCGCCGCTGCGCAGCTGGCCCGACTGGTGATCGGTTTCGAACTCCAGCGTGAAACCCAGCGCCTGGAAGAACTTCGCCGACTTGCCCCAGTTGTGCGTCGTCAGGTACACGGCTTCGATTCGCTCGGATGACATGTCACTCCTCCTTGGTGGACGGCCCCGCGCCCGGCGGCGGCGCGGCCAGGTACGCGCGCAATGCGTCGGCCACCAGCGCGGACAGCGATTGCTCCGTTTCGATGGCGCGATGCTTGACCTGCCGGATCAGGCCCAGCGGCAGGTACACATTGAATTGCTTCACTTCTTCATCGGTCATGATGGCTAGTATGCTAGCAATCTAGCAAAAGTCAACTGCCTGGGCGGCCGGGTTTGGCCGATGCGGTCGCGACAACACATACACCCATTTAAATCGACGCACCCCACTATATGGACTCCCTCTCATAACACTCAACGATCGACGTCCTTTTTGCCAAAAATGATAGTTGTAAAGCGCTCATACTCAAACTAGTCTGAATGGGCCTTATTTGATTTCAATGAAATTCGAGTTTTGCGTTTTTCCAAACTATTCCGGCATTCGTTGACACAGTCACGTGCGATGTTGCGATTTTCGTCGATCCATTACGCTTGTCGTTAAAAAATTAAACAATACAGCCCCGGAGTTTCCATGAATGCCAGCAATGTCTCGAGCTCAGGTTGGCGCGTTTCCCGCTGGGCGGCAGCAGCGATATACGCGGGCGCTTTCATATCGGCGACCGGCACCGCTCTGCCAGCGAATGCAAAAGGCGTCGACAGCGGCGAATGCGACACACCGTCGACACCATTCTGCGATGCCCTGATGAACCCATTGCCGGGCTGGCCGGGCCACGTTTTCAAGCTGTCGCAGAACTACCCCGATGACGTGAAGAAAGATTACAAGCCGTGGCTTAAATACGATCCGATTACCGACACCAAACGCTACATCCTTTCCGCTCTCACCTATTTCTACGAAGGAAATATCCGGGGGAACCCCGCAGAAAGCGAATCCAATTTCGATCCAGCGCTCAATTCGAGGCGCAACTGGTATCACGCGCCCTGGCAGGATCACGGCAAGGAAGGGCGTGAGTTCATCCATGGATTGACGCGAGAACGTGTATCAGAACCGCTCGAACTCGCCAAAACACAAAAGTCATACTGGAATAACTACGCGGTCGGCTTCTACAACGAGCCGGGCGGCGTTACGTTCGGGAAGGTCTGGAAAGATCATGGAAAGCCCGATCCGAATGCCGCAATCTTTCCTGAAGGAACCGTCTCGGGGAAGCTGCTTTTTACGACGGCCACCCCTAACGAGGTTCCCTATCTCGCCGGCGCGCCCGAATGGAAGGCCTACGTTTATTGTGACGTACACGACCCAAATCCGACGCAGGATAGCAAGCGCTGCGTCACGACGGTTCGCTTGCTGCAGATCGACATTGCGGTGAAGGACAACCGTTCACCGGCCACCGGCTGGGTATTCGGTACCTTTGTCTACGGAGGCGCGAAGCCACCGAAAACGAACCTGTCGGGGAGTTCGGAACTCGCTGTCGGCGACGGGAGGCCGAAACTGAAGCCGCTAAGGAATTGGGAGCAGGTTTATCCCGTCGGTGTCATGTGGGGCAATGATCCCGGTTACACGGGATCCGGCAAGCTGACCCAGACCTGGCTCAATCCGGACGTCAAGCTGCCCCATTATGGTTATCAGAACCGACTCAACGGTCCGGTCGACAACCCGAGATCGGCTTGCATGTCGTGTCACTCGACTTCCCAGTGGCCGTTGAGTGCAGACTTGATTCCGCCCAAGGGGGCATCCGACTATGTCACTGCATGGTGGTTCCGCAACATTCCCTCGGGGACGCCATTCGGACCGGGGATGCCGCCGGAACCGCCGCCGCCGCAGGGGACGCAGCCCGCGAGCGACAACGTGCACCGTGTATCTCTCGACTATTCGCTTCAGCTCGCGGGCGGCATCAGAAACTTCTACAAAGCCAATCAGCAGCTCATCGAAAAGATGTTTCCCAAGGCATCCGCTGACGATGTCAAGGCGTACCTCGGCAAGCCGGTCACCCGATCCGGCGACGAATAGTCTTCAGGACGGGCCGGGTAGCGATTTCGCGTGACTCGGGATCGTCAGGAATGGAACGAGGGCCCAGGACCGTGGCGTGCGAGAAGTCGTAGCGTCCGCATGCAATGGAGAATCTGCCTGCGGCCCTCTGGAAAACCGCTATCGGAACCAGGAATCCTCGATCAGGAGAACATAATATGTTGCAGCCTGGAAAATGCCGCGACCGCTTACTACGCGCCGCGATGCTGATCGCAGGGGGCGTGTCGCTCACGATTTACCCAGTCATCGGGATGAGCAGTTCCCCTGGTGACGATGCGAGCAATCCGATCCAGATCAGTTCGTCGCTGCCCGAGGATCTCAACAACTCCGATGCGCCTCACGCAACATTGCAGCAGGCCGCCGCTTTTGCGTGGAATCAGTTCATTGCGCTGAACTGGCCCGCACTTGCCAAAGATACCAATAATCAAAAGCGGGATTATCCTGACACGAGCTTGCCGTTTGGTGATCCCCAGTACAAAGACCCGCTCGTCTGGCACACTTTTCGCGGAAAAGTTGAAATATTCCCGACCGACAATGCCGCGGCCTTTGCAAAAGGAGCCGCCAGCGATTATGGCTACGATGACAGGCCGAATTATAGCTATGGGCAAGGAAATGTCGCCTCGTCTACCGGGCCGACGCCCTGGATCAATCTCGACGAGAACAGCCAGATCGGTCTGAACAAAATTTATGCAGGCGTCGTGTCGAGCGTGCCACTGGATAAAAATGCGCAGATTCTCTTCATGGCAAAAGCCAATAGAAATGAATACAGGTACATTACCGCAAACAAGTGGTGGGATCCGCTAGCGCCCGACCCATTATGGTCGAACCCGCCAGGCTCCACCCCGACCATATTCCAGGCGACGGCCGATTTCGTCAAACAATACAAACGCGACCCGATAGCCGGCTCCACCAATTGCGACGGTAATCCCTCCAAAGCCAGGTGCGTCAGCCTCCCGATAGACTCCATCGAGATCAAGGCTGGATGGCGAAGATTGACGCCTGACGAAATAAAATCCGGACGCTTTTATACAGCCCTGACGCGTCACTACGAAAGCCAGGACGACGGAAAGCACATCAAGGCCACCGATGAAGTCATGGGGCTCGTCGGATTGCACATTATCAGAAAGACAAAATCCGCCCCCTATTTCATTTATACGACCTTCGAGCAGACGGACAATATAACGGATGCCGCCGGGAATGCAGTCGAAGATGAAGATGGAAATTACAAGAGCGCATTGAAGAACACAACACCGATGACGCCTAACGTGATCTCCAACAACGCCACCCCCAAAACGACCCAAACATTCGTGCGCCCGGGAAGTTACCCTGCCACACCAAACAAACAGCTTTACTACCAGAACATCAAAGACACCCAAGATCACAGTTCCGGCCTGCTCGATGGCGGGATAATTCTCGTCAACAAGAGAATAAATGACATACCCGACGAAATAATAAACACGAACAGGCTGGCTCACGACAAGATCCGGTCATATGCAGCATCCAGGAATTTCAAGTCGCCACCCGTCTGGCTGTACTACAAGCTCATCAACGTTCAAAACACACCGCTTGGAGAAAAGATTCCCGGAATCGACCGATTCCCACGATCGACCTACTATCAAGCCAATAGCGTTATCGAAACCGACTACAACCTCCAGCGGTTCAGTGGAGAGTTCGATGATTTCAGAAATAAAAAATTTACCATTTCCGATTTCACCAAAAGTGGAAGCAACCTGACCAACGTTGCACACAACGGGAACAGTCTTAACATGGGCGGCTGCATGGGTTGTCACGGCAATGCCCAGGCGGCCGGGTCCGGATTCAGTTTCATCTTTCTTGATTCACCCGTGACCGCGCCGGAGTGGGACACCAAATCCCTGAATGACAGCAAATTTCGTCGATTCATGAATTACCTGGCCCGCCCATGAGCGCCTTTTGATTCCTGCCGGGCATCAGGAAAATCTTTCAATAATTTCTCACCCTGTCCTGATAATGGACAGGCAATTTAGCCATTACTCAAAGAGGTCATCATGTCCAACACCATCAATGTACTTGTTGCGGTAAATACAACTGGTGCACTCGAAGCAAATGATGGGCAAATTGCAAACAAAGGGGTTGGCGACTTCGTCTATATGGCGGACGACTCCGACACCACCTACCCCGCCGCCCAAAACTACAAAACCGAGGGTACTGACGAATTGCTCACGTACTGCCAGGACGGGGACACCATTATCTGGCGCGTTTACTCAATCAGCCAGGAGCCGAGCGTTTCCATTACCGGAATTACCGGGGACGTGAATACCACGTTCACGAACTTTCAGCCTCATCAGATAACCGGGCATGACGGCCAATGGTGGACTGCAGTTATTCACGGAACAGGAACAAACGTTCAGTATTCTGTCGAACTGAAGATAGGCGAGACGAATGTATCGTTTGATCCGCATATCACGGCGGTATATTCTGACTACGCCAAGCGCTGATCGGGCAAAACGGGGCAACCGGCCGGAATCGAGCGCACACACATGCTCGTCCGTGCCCGTTGCCGCCAGGCTCATGCGCGGTGTTGCACAGCACCGCGCGGCACTCGATCACGTGGTTTACGCACATCCCCGGCCTGACGAGCGCGATCCTCAGCGGCACGCTGCTGTGTCGTCGGCATTGACGGCGCTGGCCCGCTTCGTGTCGGTGCAGGTGCTGACCCCGCTCGCTGCGCGCTCCTCGCGCTTGCGATCGCCGCGATGGTCACGACGCCACTGCACCGTCTCACGCAGAAGCGACCGGCCGCGGTCGTGCGCAGCCGCAGCAAGATGAAGTAGCCCTGGGGACGGTTGCCGCGCAACCGCCCCGCTACCTTCAGCGCGCGGCAGCCTGCCCGTTCGTCACCGGACCGCGCTCGTCTGACGCCGCGCTGCGCGCCGCCAGCCGCGCGAACAGCGCGTCGAGATCGAATCCCGTCGTGTCGATGCCGATCGTGTCGCGCAGGCACGCGCCCCATGCGGCCGCATCGTCGAACGTGACGGTGCGCCCGACGCCCGCCGCGTCGCGAATCGTCAGCGTGGTGTTGCGCAGCGCCGCACGGCCGTCCGGCAGCACGCGGCAGGCGATCAGGTTATGCAGGAAGATCGATTCGGGATACGTCGACGTGAACCAGTTCGCGGCGTCGTAATCGATCCACTCGACCCGCTTCGGCTGGAAGCGATAGGTGGTCTGCCAGCCGTCGGGCGTCTCGATCTGCATGTCGAATTCACCGTCGACCGGCGCGGCGACGACGCGGAACACGCCGTGCGGCGTCAGTTGCCGCTCGTCCGGCACGAAACGCAGCGGCGCGGTGAGCGTCGCGCTGCCGAAGCCGATGTCCGCGAGCCAGGCCGCGCCATCGAGATCGATGCGCAGCAGCATGTGCGTATGCGCGGTGGCGGCTTCCGGCGGCTGCATCCAGCGCACGCGCGCGATCATCGGCGTCACGCGAAAGCCGATCGTCGTGAGCGCGGTGTAGAACAGCTTGTTGAGTTCGAAGCAGTAGCCGCCGCGGCGATGCGCGAGCACCTTGTCGACGATCGAAGGCAGGTCAAGCGCGACGCGCGCGCCGGTCAGCGGATTGAGGTTTTCGAACGGAATCGCCTGCGGGTGCAGCAGATGCAGCTGGCGCAGCACGTCGAGCGTCGGCTCGACCGGGCCGTCGTAGCCGATGCGGGAGAAATAGCGCGAGAGGTCAAACGAGTCTGTCATGAACCTGCACCGAAAAAAGGGACACGCCACGATAGCATCGTGCGGAATCCCCATGTTGTGCGGGGCTATCTTCGCGTCGCGCACGATGCCGGCACCGCATCGCGCGTGGCCCCGCGCAACGTTACGGCAGCAGCTTCAGCGCGGACGATGCGACCGACGGCACCGAAATGCCCTGGCTCGTCGCAAACTGCACGGCCTGGCTGAGGGTCGTCGCGAGCGACTGCAACTGGCCCGGCGCGCTTTGCGCGATATAGGACGCAGCCTGCATGTTCTGCGGATTCAGGCCCGACTGCAACAGCGAGGCCGCGCTCGTCGAGCCGAGATTGCCGAGCCCCGACTGCAGTTGCGAATACTGCGTGAGCCCCTGCCCGAGCGACGCGAGGCCGTTGCTGAACGCCTGCTTGTCGATCGGCCCGTGCGTCGCGCCACCGCTCGCAAATGCCTGGCCGAGCGCCTGCGACACCGATTGCTGCGCGCCGCCCATCTGCGACAACGCGGCCGGCGTCAGCGCATCGCTGCCGGTCAGCTGGCTTGCGGCCTGCTGCGCCTGCCCGGCCGCGCCGGTCAGGCCCATTGCCGACGCGAGCGACGACTGGCCGGTCAGTACCTGCTGGTTCGCGCCGACATAGGCCTGCAGCAGTTGCGCGACGCCGCCCTGCGCGGGCGCCGCCTGCTGCTGCCCGCCGCCGAGCAGCGATGCGCCGATCGACTGCAGGTCGAGCTA
>NZ_JAAGPB010000201.1:0-14714 GCF_017104585.1 Burkholderia sp. Ac-20392 | reverse complement strand
ACGATCAACGGCACCGCATACGACTTCGCCGGCATTGCGCCCGCCTCGACCGTCAGCGTCGGCGCGGCAGGTCGTGAACGCACGATCACCAACGTCGCCGCCGGCCGGCTCGCGGAAAAGAGCACCGGTGGCGTGAACGGCCCCCAGTTGAACGCAACCAACCAGGCACTCGAGGCGGTCAGGCCCAGCCACTCGGCGCGAGCGCAACGGCCGCCCATGCGGGCTCGGTCGCACTGGGCTCGGGCGCCGTAACCGACGCAGCCGTCGGCACGAGCGGTGCGACGATCAACGGCACCGCATACGACTTCGCCGGCATTGCGCCCGCCTCGACCGTCAGCGTCGGCGCGGCAGGTCGTGAACGCACGATCACCAACGTCGCCGCCGGCCGGCTCGCGGAAAAGAGCACCGATGCCGTCAACGGCTCCCAGTTGAACGCAACCAACCAGGCAGTCGCGGCGGTCGGCTCCAGCGTCACGAGCCTGTCGACGTCGACGTCGACGGGCCTCTCCACCACGAACGACGCGCTCGTGTCGTTGTCGACGTCGACCGCCGACAGCCTGCGCGTCGTGGACAGCAACATGGCGTCGCTGTCCACCGGCCTGAGCACGACCGACAACACCGTCGCGTCGCTGTCCACCGCAACGTCGGCCGGGCTGTCGACGACCAACCAGGCACTGGTTTCGCTGTCCACGTCCGCATCGACCGGCATCGACACGCTCGGCCAGAACCTGACGTCGTTGTCGACCGCAACCTCGACCACCGCCGGTTCATTGTCCACCACGATCAGTACAACGAATGACAATCTCGTCTCGTTGTCGACCTCGACGTCGACCGGATTCGTGTCGCTGTCGACCGGCCTGAGCACGACCAACGACACCGTCACGTCGCTGTCGACCTCCACGTCGACCGGGCTGTCGACGACGAACAGCACGCTCGCGTCGTTGTCGACGTCCGCGTCGACGGGCATGAACTCGCTGTCGACCGGCCTCAGCGCGACGGACAGCACGATGACGTCGCTGTCCACGTCCACTTCGTCGGGCCTCGGCTCGCTGTCGACCAGCATCAGCTCGGTCACCGTCAATACGACGAACCTCGGCACCAGCACCGCCGAGGCGCTCGGCGGCGGCGCGACCTACGATCCGGCGACCGGCAAGATCACCGCGCCGTCGTACGTGACGTACAACAACGACGGCACGACGACGACCAACGGCAGCGTGGGCGACGCCATCGACAACCTCAACGCGAAGGGCGCGAAGTACTTCCACGCGAACTCGACCGAAGCCGACAGCCAGGCCACCGGCGCGAACAGCGTCGCCATCGGCCCGAACGCGATCGCCAACCTCGACAACTCGGTGGCGATCGGCCATCGCTCGGTTACCGGCGCCGCCGTCGGCGTGTCGTCGTCGACCATCGGCGACCTGCATTTCGGCGGCTATGCGGGCGCCAACCCGTTCGGCGTGTTCAGCGTCGGCGCCCCCGGCCAGGAACGCCAGATCCAGAACGTCGCGGCCGGCCGCGTGAGCACCGACAGCACCGACGCGATCAACGGCAGCCAGCTGCACGCGACCAACCTGAACGTCGCGTCGCTGTCGACCGGACTCAGCTCGACGAACAGCAACCTCGCATCGTTGTCCACGTCGACGTCGACGAGCATCGGCTCGCTGTCGACCGGCCTGTCGTCGACCAACGAAGCGCTGGGCTCGCTGTCCACGTCCACGTCGACGAGCGTGACGTCGCTGTCCACCGGCCTGTCGACGACCAACGATCGTGTGTCGTCGCTGTCGACCAGCGTGACCAACATCAACACGCAGATCAACAACCTGTCGACGTCGGCATCGCGCAACACGGGCATCACGGCGGACATGAACGGTTCGGGCACCGATGCGCCGACCGTCACGGCCGGCTCCAACTCGGTCGCGATCGGCGCGAAATCGGACGACGGCGGCCGCTCGAACGTCGTATCGGTCGGCAGTGCGGAGCAGCAACGCCAGATCGTCAACGTCGCACCGGGCACGCAGGGCACCGACGCGGTCAACGTGAACCAGCTCACGATGGCGACCGAATCGGCGAACCGCTACACCGACCAGCGGGTCGGCGCGATTCAGCAAGGCGTGAACGACCTTGCTCGCAACGCGTATTCGGGCATCGCGATCGCCGGCGCGCTGGCAGGCATGCCGCAGGTCGATCCGGGCAAGGTGATCTCGGTCGGCGCCGGGTTCGGCAACTACGGCGGCTACACGGCGATCGCGGTCGGCGGCAGCGCGCGGATCGCGCAGAACACCGTGATCAAGCTGGGGGTCGGCACGGTGAACGGCTCGCGCATGATGGTCAACGGCGGCATCGGCCATTCGTGGTGATGCGATGCGGGCCGGCGCTCAGCCTGCCGGCCCGCCTCCACGCGGTCACGAAAAAGCCCGTGAGCATCAGGTTGCTCACGGGCTTTTTCGTATCTGCGATGCCGCGCCGCCGGGACGCGCGCTACGAACCGGCCGCCTCCTGTCGCGACACGCTCGGCGCGACACCCGTCCAGCGCTTGTACGCCTGCGAGAACGACGACATGTCGCTGAATCCCAGTTCCTGCGCAATTTCCTTGATCGACAACCGCCCTTCCGCGATCAGCGCCTGCGCGCGAGTCTTGCGCACCGCGCTCGAAATGTCCCGAAAGCACGCGCCCTCTTCCTGAAGCCGGCGCTTCAACGTGCGCTCGCTGGTGTTGAGCAGCGTCGCGATGTCCTTCAGCTGCGGCGGCCGGTCGAACGGGCGCGTGGCCAGGTACTCGTTCAGGAACGATACGAGATCGACGCGCGTCCGCCTGCGCGTGATCAGCTCGGCACACATGCGCTCGCACATCGCGGCGGTCGCGGCATTCGCCTGCGGCAACGGCCGCTCGAGATGCGCATGTTCGAACGTGAGCGTGCTGGCCGGCTGCCCGTGCCGGATCTTCGCGCCGAGCACCGGCTGCTTCGCGTCGGCGCCGGGGCCTGGGCCGGTGCCATACGCGAGATCGAACGTCGCGAGCTCGAACGCACTGCCGATCACGTCGCGCAGCACGCGGCACGTCGCACCCATCGCGCGTTCGACGAAGAAGCGCTGCACGTTCGCCGCGAGTTCCGGCGACGCGTCGAACTGAATCACGTCGTGCTGCCCGGCCCGGCGGAACGTCATCCCGACGAACGTATAGGTCAGCGCCAGGTAGCGGCCCGCAAGCGCGACCGCGTCCATGCCGGTCGCGCTGCTCAGCAGGCCGTACCCGAGCAACCCGTACGCCGAAAGCTGGTACGACAGGCCGACCTTGAGTCCGACGCCGGCCTCGCCGGCGGTCAGGTCGAGCAGGTTCGACGCCACCGCCAGCTCCTGCGCAGCCAGCACCGTGAAATCCGGGTCGGCGAGCTGCTTCAGCGTGAGCTGCGACCCTTTGAGCAACGCCTGCGGCGCGATCTTGCGGTCGCGACCGAAATCGATCATCAGCAGGACGGAAGCCGGGCTGCGGGCAAAGTTCCAGACATTCATCAGACGCCTCGCGACGTGAGTTGGCCTAGATTCTAAAGCGGTTGGCCTGGCCCAGCATGGATCGCGCGAGCCTGCGCACCGATGATGGATGCCATCGCAACCCGCACGGCGTCGACCACCATGAAGCTCTCCTCGCTGTTTCGCCCTGCCCGCACGCTTCTGCTGGCCGCCGGCCTGTCGAGTGCACCGCTCGCACCGGCACTGGCCGACGATGCCGTTTCGCCCAATTCACCGGAGTCCGCCACCATGCCCAAGACCTACGCAGACCAGCCCGTCTGGCGCGACATGCAGAAATTCCTTCCGACCGACTTCCAGTGGAAGGACGGCCAGCAACCGACGGAAGAATGGTGGTCCTGGCACGGCCATCGCATGCATCTCGACACGTATCGCAACCCGCAGGCACGGGTGAAGGTGATCCTGTTCCATGGCGTGGGCACCAACGGCCGGCAGATGTCGATGATCCTCGGCGAGCAGCTGGCGCGTCGTGGCTACGAAACGATCGCGGTCGACATGCCCGAATACGGGATGACCGAAGTCGCCAAGGGTGCACTGGTCCGCTATGACGACTGGGTGCGCGCGGGCAGCGACCTGATCGATGCGGAGCGCGCGAAGGACGACCGGCCGATCGTGCTCTACGGGCTGAGCGCGGGCGGCATGCTCACGTATCACGTGGCCGCGCTGAACGGCAAGGTCAAGGGCATCGTCGGCATGACCTTCCTCGATCAACGCCTGCAGCAGGTGCGCGACGAAACCGCGCGCAGCGTGTTCATGAGCCGCGTCGGCGGCCCGATGATGCATCTCACCGCGATGACCCCGCTGAAATCGATGCGGGTGCCGATGACGCTTGCCAGCAAGATGTCCGCGCTCGTCAACGACCCGGATGCACTGAAGGTGTGGCTGTCCGATCGCACCTCCGCCGGCAACGCGATGACGATGGCGTTCCTCGATTCCTACATGTCGTACCGACCGGCAGTCGAGCCGGAGGATTTCGCCGTGTGCCCGATCCTGCTCACGCAACCGGCCGCGGATCGCTGGACGCCGCTGCACCTGAGCGAACCGTTCCTGCAGCGCGTGCGCAAAGTGCCGGTGAAGGTCGTCACGCTGGACAACGCGGGCCACTATCCACTCGAACAGCCGGGCTTGTCGCAGATGGTCGATGCGATCGATGCGTTCTATCGCGAGGTGACGACGAAATGAATGCCGTCCACCGGCACGATGCCGGCCGCGGATCGCCTAG
Source organism: Burkholderia sp. Ac-20392 (assembly GCF_017104585.1). Lineage (NCBI taxonomy): Bacteria > Pseudomonadati > Pseudomonadota > Betaproteobacteria > Burkholderiales > Burkholderiaceae > Burkholderia > Burkholderia sp. Ac-20392. The sequence continues at coordinate 9,967 of NZ_JAAGPB010000201.1, read as the reverse complement.
AACACCGTTCGAACGCCGACCCGCAACACGCCCTGCCGCGCGCCCGACGACGCGGTGAACGTGCCGCACACCGACGCGATCACGTCCTCGCCGCCGCTCGCCTGCTGATACACGGCGCTCATGTAGACGTCGGTTTTCTTCGACAGCAGGTAGTCGAGCGTGATGCCGGCCTGGTTCGAATGATTGCCGGTCAGTTGCCGGTTGCCCTTCGCATAAAGATAGTTTGCATACGCGAAGAAATCCGGCGCAAACCGGTACAGCCCGCCGATTTCGTAGGTGTCGACATGTGCGCCCGTCAGCGTGTTGTGCGTATTCACGTACAGCGCATCGAGCGCGAAGTCGCCGAATGCATAGCGTCCGCCCGCGCCCGCATTGCGGATGCCCAGGCGCCCGTTGTCGATCCCTTCCTCCTTCGAATACGTGTACGCCGCGTCCAGCCGCAACGGCCCGTTGTCGTAAGAAACCCCGAAGCTCGACAGGTTGTTGCTGCCGGTCTGCCCGGCGATATTGCTGAAGCCGAACATCGCGCCGAACCGGAACCCGCCGTAATACGCAGACGTGAACTTGACCGCGTTCGGCGTCGCCCCTCCCCCCGCGATGCGCGTGTAGTCGAAGGTGCCGAGCGCCGCGCCCAGTTTCGAGAACGGGCCGCCCGGCAGCTGGTACAGGCTGACATAGGAAATCTCGTGCCCCCAGCGATGCAGCGACAGGTTGTCGAACATGTAGTCGAACTGCCTGCCGAGCGTCACGGTGCCGTAGGGCGTGACGATGCCGACGTAGGACTCGCGCCCGGACAGCGCGCCGCCGCGCACCGTGCCGCTGTTGATGTCGGGCTGCGACGCCATGAAGACGAGCGCCTGGAACCCGCCGCCGAGATCCTCGACCGTGCGGATCCCGAGCAGGTTGGGCGCCTGGATGCCGGACATCGTCTGAACCAGCGACTTGCCGCCCGAATTGCTCACGTACGAGATGCCGTTGTCGACCAGACCGAACAGCGTCACCGAACTCTGCGCGTGCACGTGGCACGACACCATCGCCAGCGCGACGGCCATTGCCTTCATTCTCACGAATACTGTCTCCAAACCGTCAGGGTTCGACGCGCCGGTCGCTTACGGATTTCCCGTACGCCGGCCCGTCATTTTTATTAGGAAAGCTATTTAATTGATGCGTGCGGGAGGTGTATTCCCGACTTGATACGTCGTCGCGGGCTGCGTTACCCGATTGTTATTGATGGATCGCGCCCGGCATCGCCGGCCGAAACCGTCCATGACGGGAACGGCGGGCGGCAAGTCATGCGTGTCACAGCATCACGTTGATGACTTTCTTCTCGACGTAGCTGTACATCTCCTCGATCCCCTCTTCCCGGTCGACGCCGCTGTTCTTGAAGCCGCCCCACGGCACGCCGAGGAAGTGCGTGTTGCTGCCGTTGACGAACACGCTGCCCGCACGGATGCGACGCGCGGTGTTGAGCGCCTGCCGGATGTCGTTGGTCCAGATCGCGGCCGAGAGCCCGTATTCCGTGTCGTTGGCCATCGCGACCACTTCATCGACATCGCGCCATCGCGCGACCGACAGAATCGGGCCGAAGACTTCCTCGCGCCACAGCCGCATCCCGGGCGTGACATCGGCATAGACGGTCGGCTCGACCCAGAAGCCTTTTTCGAACGCGCGCCCGGGCGGGCGGCGGCCGCCCGTCATCAGCCGCGCACCGTGCGTCTGCGCCGGATCGAGAAAGCTCATCACGTGGTCGTAGCTCTTGCGCGAATTGATCGGGCCCATGCCCGTGTCGGGCGACATCGGATCGCCGACGCGAATCGCGGCCACGCGCTCGACGACACGCGCGAGCACGTCGTCATAAATGTCGTCGTGCACCAGCAGCCGTGAATTGGATCCGCACGACTGGCCCTGCCACGAGAAATTCATCCCGCGCACCGCACTTTCGGCCGCAGCATCCGGGTCCGCGTCCGGAAACACGATCATCGGATTCTTGCCGCCCAGCTCGAGCGTCACGTGCTTGACGCCCACTTCCGCCGCGCTGCGCTGGATCGCCTGCCCGGTCGCCACGGACCCGATCAGCGCGAGACGCTTCACGTCCGGATGGCGCACCAGCGCATCGCCGACTTCCGCACCCGTGCCGTTGACGATGTTGAATACGCCGGCCGGCAAGGTCTCGCGCGCGACCTCGCCGAGCACGAGCACGGACAGCGGCGACGTTTCGGGCGGCTTCACCACCACCGTGTTGCCGGTCACGAGCGCGGATGCGGTACGCGCCGCGGAGAACATCGCCGGATGATTGAACGCGGCGATCCGGCCGACGACGCCATACGGCTCGTACACGGTCATGTGCAGGTTCCGGCCGGTGGCCGGGATCGTTTCGCCGTGCAGCCCGTGCACGAGCCCCGCGTAATAGCGCAGGCTGCGCACCGTCTCGTGCATGCTTGCGAGCGTCGGCACGTAGGTGTTGCCCGAATCGAGCACCTCGATGCGCGACAACGCCTCCGCGCGTTCGAGCAAGCGCTCGCCAAACCCGCGCAGCAGCTCGCCGCGCTCCTCGCCGGTGCGCTCGGCCCACGCCGGCCACGCGCGCTGCGCCGCATCCACGGCCCGCGCGACGTCCTGGCGCGAACCGACCGGCGCGCGGCCGATCACTGCCTCGGTCGCCGGGTTGATCGACGCCGCCCACTCGCCGGTCTCGCTGTCGACCAGTTCGCCGTCGATCAGCAAACGGCCGGTTATCAACTGCTCGTCCATACTCGTCTCCTCGATGATTCCAGCGCCGGTCAGCGCATGTCGCCGTGCTGCACGCGCTGCTTCCACAGCGCCCACGGGCGCTCGACCTGCGTTTCGATGTTTGCGCACGCGGTCGCGGCTTCCTGCTCGCTGAGATAGACCACGTCGCCCAGTTGCAGCGCCTCGATCTGCATGCGCGCATTGACTTCCGCATAGACCGCGCGATACACGGCCTGCTTGAGCGTCGGCGCCACCACGGTCGAACCGTGGCCGCGCATCAGCACGAACGCCGCACGGCCGAGCCGCTGCGCCAGCGCCGCGCCGAGCGCGTTGTCGCGCACGAGCAGATCGGTCGCGTCGCCGGCGGTATCGCGAATCTCGAACACGGGCGTACCCGCGCCGAGAAATCCGCTCATGTGGCACACGGGCCGCAACGGCGTGCGTTTCGTCACGCTGAACGGCAGCACGGTCGGCGAATGGCTGTGCACGATCGCGTGCACGTCCGGACGCGCCTTGTAGATCTCGCCGTGGATGAAGCGCTCCAGATAGACGGCGCGCCCGCCGGCATTGACCGGCACGCCGTCCAGCGTGAATTCGACGATGTCGTCGATGCCGACGGTACCCGGCGCCATGTTGCGCGCCAGCAGGAAGCGTTGCGGATCCTTGTCGTGACGAACGCTGGCATGGCCGAAGGCATCGACGATGCCCTGGTCGAACAGGATGCGGTTCGCGCAGACGAGATCCTCGACGAGCGCGGGGTCCGGCGCATCGGCGGGACGTCCGGCATCGTCCGCATACGCGGCGGCGCCGCCGGACTGAAGATGAAGAGTACACATGGGTCGGCCTGTTTTCGGGTTGACTGGCAGTGCGCACGACCGCATCGCGTCTCGATGCGGACCGTCAAGCACCCGGCCAGCTTAGAACCGGGCCGACCATAGGTCTATTAGCTATTGATCGCCAAACAGATAGCCCATCGACTATGAATTCGGGATGCCCGCCGCCGCGCCGGGCGACGCGGAATCGACGATGAATTGCACGAGCTCGGCCTGGAACGCCGAAAAGCGCTTGTCGTCGCGATGCACGAGATAGATCGGCACCTTCATCGACAGATCGGGGCGATCGAGCACGACCAGCTCGCGCCGCTCGACCTCCGCGCGCACCGCCGACGCGAACATGAAGCTCACGCCGAGGTTCTCGCGCACCACGTGTTTCATCGCTTCAGGATGCCCAAGCTCCATCACGACCTTGCGCTGCTCGAGGCCGCGCTCGCGCAGCAGCGCCTCTTCGAGCTCACGGCGCGGCTGGTTGCGCGGCGTGCTCACGAACGGCACGCGGCGCAGGTCGAGCTCGCTGGCCGGCTGCGCGGCCCACGGGCTCGATGCGCCGCATACGAGCAGCAGCTCGTCCTCCCACACGGGAATGGTCGTCAGCCCGTCGAGATCCTGATTGGCGGCGATCAGGATGACCGCGAAATCGCAGCCGCCGACGCGCGTCGCATCGACGGCCGCCTGCGGCGTCAGGATCTGCACGGTCACAAGCCCGTCGGGCTGCCGCCGGTGGAACTCGGCAAACAGCGGCGGCAACGCGTACGAGCCGATCGACATCGACGTCGCGACCGCCGCGTTGCCCATTTCGCCCTGCTCGAGACCGGCGAGTTCGCGCTCGACCTCGCGCGTGCGCGTGATGACTTCGGTTGCCCATCGATAGATGCGCTCGCCGGCTTCCGTGAGCGCGATGTTGCGGCCGGCGCGCTTCACGAGCGCATAGCCGAGCCGCTTCTCCATGCTGCGCACATGCGCGGTCACGACCGGCTGCGCGATGCACAGCCGGTCGGCCGCGCGCGTGACGCTGCCGAGCTCGACCACCGTGCAGAACACCTCGAGCTTCTGAAAAGTGAGATACGAATCGAATCCGCGCACAGTCCCCTCGCCCATAGCCATCCGGGTATCGGATGGCACCGTAATACGTATTGGAAGATATGTTTCAGGTTACGCACAATCGAATGAACCCACAACCGAGAGGCCTGCGTTCAGGCCCACCTGGAGACATCATGGTTCGTTCGACGCCTGTTCCGGCCGGTCGCCGCGCCCCGCGTTCGCGGGTCGCGCCGGCCTGCCCTGCTGCCCGGCACCGCGAGGTGCGGCAATGAAAACCGATACGTACGACTACGTGATCGTCGGCGCCGGCTCCGCCGGTTGCGCACTCGCCTACCGGCTCGGCGAGGATCCGAACCTCCGCATCCTCGTGATCGAGGCCGGCGAACAGGATCGCTCGCCGTACATCAAGGTGCCGCTGACGTGGGGCCAGATTCTGAAGAACCGGCTGTTCGACTGGGGCTATTTCACCGAGCCGGAAGCCGGCATGGACGGCCGCCGGATCGAGTGCGCGCGCGGCAAGGTGGTGGGCGGCTCGTCGTCGATCAACGGCATGGCCTACGCACGCGGCGCGCGGGAAGATTACGAAGGCTGGGCCGACGAATTCGGCCTGACCGACTGGTCCTATGATGCGGTGCTGCCGTACTTCAGGCGCTCCGAATCCTGGGAGCGCGGCGAATCGGCGTTGCGCGGCGGTCGCGGCCCGCTGACCGTGATCAGGCTCGACTATCGCGACCCGTTGGTCGGCGGCTTTCTCGACGCGACGCGCGCCTGCGGCTATCCGGAAAACGACGACTACAACGGCGTATCCGTCGAAGGCTTCGGGCCGATGCAGGCCACGATCCGCAACGGCCTGCGCTGCAGCGCCGCGGTCGCCTATCTGCGCCCGGCGCTCGCGCGCGGCAATGTCACGCTGGTGACCGGGGCCCTCGCGAAACGGATCGTGCTCGATACCGACAGGGGCACGCCGCGCGCCATCGCGATCGAGTATCGCCGTGGCGAGTCCGACTACCGCGCCGATGCGCGCCGCGAAGTCATCCTCTGCGGCGGCGTGATCAATTCGCCGCAACTGCTGATGCTCTCCGGCATCGGTGCGGCCGACAGCCTGCGCACGCACGGCATCGCGTCGAAAGTCGAATTGCCCGGCGTGGGCGCCAACCTGCATGACCACATCGTGTTCGACCTGCGCTGGAGCCGCAAGGAACCGGGGCCCCTGCACCGGATGATGCGCGCCGACCGCATCGCGTTCGACGTCGCGCGCACGCTTGCGGGCGGCAACGGCTTCTCGGGCGCGATCCCCGCCGCCGCGCTCGGGCTGGTCCGCAGCCAGCCGCACCTGCCGCTGCCGGACGTGCAGCTGATCCTCGCGGCCGGCGCGATGAACGCCGCGCCGTACTTCGAGCCGTTCAAGCACGCGTATGCCGATTCGTTCGCGATCAAGGGCATTTTCCTCACGCCCGAAAGTCGCGGCCGCGTGTCGCTGAAGTCGGCCGATCCGGCCCAGCACGCGCGGATCGAACAAAACTTCCTCGCCACCGAGCACGATCGCATCGCAGCGCGCGAGATGTTCCGGCGCATGCGGGAAATCGGCGCGCAGGCCGGACTGCGCCCGTTCATCGACGCAGAGATCGCGCCGGGCCCGCAGGTCCAGAGCGACGCAGACGTCGACGCCTTCATTCGCCGCATCGCGATCACCCTTCATCACCCGGTCGGCACGTGCCGCATGGGTCGCGACGACGATCCGGCGGCCGTGGTCGATCCGCAGATGCGCGTGCGCGGCGTAGCCGGATTGCGGGTGGTCGACGGCTCGGCGATCCCGCGCATCATCCGCGGGCCGACCAACGCGCTGATCATGACGATGGCCGAACGCGCGGCGGATTTCATGACCGGGAAAGCCGTGCCCGTGCCGCAGGCGAAGGTTCGCGCCACGGCGCCGATGTAGACCGTCGTGCGCGGGGCAGCACACCACGCCCCGCTTCGATTCATTCCAACTCATTCAGGAGACACCGATGACCCATTCCTGCGGGCATGCGCATTGCCATGCGCACATCACGAATGCCGAGCCGCATGCCTTCTCCCTCGCGCTGGGCAACGTCGAAATCATCCGGCTGTACGACACGACGCTGCTCGGCGAAACCGCGCAGAGCTGGCTGCCGGACTTCGACCGCGCACGCGTGGCGGAACACGAGCACTGGCTCGCGCCGACGCACTACGATCCCGAAAGCGGCCGCATCCCGATGCCCGTGCACAGCTGGATCGTGCGCACCGGCCGGCATACGGTGTTGATCGACAGTTGTATCGGCAACCACAAGGAGCGGCCCGGTTTGCCGGAAATGCACCGGCTGTCGACGCGCTATCTCGACCGGATGCGCGCGCTCGGCATCCAGCCCGAGGAAATCGACTACGTGATGTGCAGCCACCTGCACGCCGATCACGTCGGCTGGAACACGCAGCTCGTCAACGGCGTCTGGGTGCCGACCTTTCCGAACGCGCGTTACGTGATCTCGCAGGTCGAGCACGATCACCTGGTCCGTGCGATCCGGGGCGAAGGCCCCGCTGGCCCTGCGTGGTTCAGCCCGATGTACAACGACAGCGTACTGCCCGTGATCGAGGCCGGCCAGGCCACGATGTTCGACGATACCTACGAGCTCGACGACACGTTCCTGATCCGCCACGCACCGGGCCATTCTCCCGGACACGTGCGCATCGAACTGACGTCGCAGGGCTCGCGCGGCGTGTTCAGCGGCGACATGCTGCACTCGCCGATCCAGATCCCGTTCTGGCAATGGAGCAGCAAGGTCTGCGACGACCGCCCGCTCGCCGCAAAGAGCCGCTTCGACCTGCTCGCGCATTGCGTCGAGCACGGTGCACTGCTGCTGCCCGGTCATTTCGAGGCGCCGCACGCAGGGCATATCGTCGATACGGCCGGCTCGTTCGGCATCGAGTTCCTGCGCTGACGCACGCATGGCCGCCGCGCCGGCCATGTTGCGCAAACGGCTGCGCTCATCCGGCGAACCCGCCTTCCGCGAGAAAACGCGCCTCGTCGCGCGTCGTCTCGCGGCCGAGCAGCAGGTTGCGATGCGGAAAACGGCCGAAGCGCGCGACGATATCCCGATGTCGCCTCGCGTGCGACAGCCACGGCTGGCCGAGCCTGCCATTCAGTTCGACCGAAATCCGCTGGTCGTCGAGGTCTTCCGAATGCGCGAACGGCAGGCAGAAAAACAGGCGCAGCGGCCGCTCGACCTGCGCCATCTGGCCGTGCTCATAGGCATGCGTCGCGAACTGCCGCGCCAGCGCGTCGGTTGCGTACATCTGCGCGGTGCCGCGAAACGCATTGCGCGGAAACTGGTCGGTGAGCAACAGCAGCGCGAGCGTTCCGTATGGCGTCGACAGCCAGCCATCCAGCTCGCGCCTTGCAGCGGCCAGATGCGTGTCGAGAAAACGCTCGCGAAAGCGGCGATCGAAATCGGGATGCTTCGCGAACCATTGCGCAGGCCCCGCATCGCGCCAGAACGCAACGACGTCCCGGGCCGGCGGCGCAGCATGCAAAGGCGTATCGCGCTTCATGGGAAATGGATCGGTGACGGACGGAAACAAACAGGTCGACGACGACGGACGCGCAATCGTGCGCGGCGCGTCGTCGCCTTTCGGATCAGGCGCGCTGAAGCAGCAGCGCGGCAGCCACGGCAAGCGCGGCCGGCACGCCGAATACGATCACGAGGATCGGCAGTTCTTCACGTACGCCGTAGCCGGCCCGCTGCACGCCGATCCACAGATTGACCAGCGACAGACCGAGCCAGACCGGCACGAACGCCTTCGCGGCGAACGCGAGCGAGGTCGCCTGGGCGCCCCACAACTGCCCGAACAACACGAACACGGCCAGCAACAGAACACCGGCGACGATCGTCCAGAGCGTATGCATCATGTTCTCCTGTCACGCGAACGGCTCACGCCTGTCCGATGTCGAGTCGCGCAATCCGGCCTTCGCCGTCGATGTGAAACCGGAAGTACGTGCGAAACGTGCCCCAGCGGTCCGAATGAAACTGGCCGTAGACGTCGAGGCCGTCGTTCTCGGCGCGCTCGATCGACGTGAAGCGCTCGGACCCGATCGCGTCCCGGTTGAACGCGTGCAGGTCGCGTGGCTGGCCGTCGTCGTACAGCGTCGCACCCGGTGCGAACAGTGCGGCCCAGCCGGCGCCGTCGCCTTGCTGCAACGCGTCGATCGCGCGCCGGACGACAGGATGATGAAGCGTGTCGGTCTTCATGTTGCAGATCCTCGATGGCTTTGAAGGAAGAAGAAAGCGGCGGTACGGTTCCGTTGCGTTTTCCGATCCGCCCCGCGCGCATGCCCGGCTGCGGCAGATCCGGCAGCGCGCTCACGCGGTTTCGGCAGCGCTCAGCCGAACGCCGCGACGCACTGAATCACCCCGACAACCAGGAAGCGGCGATCGGCGTCGACATGACACTTCGGATGGCTATGCAGATAGGGAAGTCGATCGAGTGTAGCCGAGCGGCCGCGATGGAAGAAACGGGTGCCGCAGAGATGAACTATCCACGATTCACTAACAATCCGATTGCCGAACGTCCCCGCGTCGGCGTGACCGGCTTGCGCGACGCCGGGCGTCGTCAATCATCGGATGAAAGTCGGTCGACGGCTGTAGCGCGTGTCGACTTCTGGAGATGCATCGGACGGCGTCGCGCCGACCGAGGTCAAGGAAAGAACTGAATCTCCCGCCGCCCGTCCGGCGGGACATGCACGGAGCCGCACCGATATCCGTATCGCCTATCGGTGCGGCCCGCTGTGCCGCGCGTGCTACGCGTCAGACGTGCAACGCATGTCCGAGCGCGCGCAGCGCGGCTTCCTGCAGTGCTTCGCCGAGCGTCGGGTGCGCATGGATCGTGCCGCCGATGTCCTCCAGCCGCGCGCCCATCTCCAGCGACTGCGAGAACGCCGCGGCCAGCTCCGACACGCCGCGCCCGACCGCCTGCCAGCCGACGATCAGGTGGTTGTCGCGCCGCGCGACGACGCGCACGAAGCCGTCGGTCGCCTGCAGCGTCATCGCGCGCCCGTTCGCCGCGAACGGGAACGACGCGCTCACGCAATCGACATCGGCCGCACGCGCGTCGTCCGGCGACCAGCCGGCCGTGACGATCTCCGGATCGGTAAAGCACACGGCCGGGATCGACGCGGGCATGAACTTGCGGCGCTTGCCGGCGATCAGCTCGGCCACCATCTCGCCCTGCGCCATCGCACGATGCGCGAGCATCGGCTCGCCGGCCACGTCGCCGATCGCCCAGACGTTGCGCATCGAGGTCCGGCATTCGTCGTCGATCCACAGCGCGCGACCGTTGCGGTCGAGCGG
>NZ_JAAGPB010000200.1:0-14722 GCF_017104585.1 Burkholderia sp. Ac-20392 | reverse complement strand
GTCGCGGGCGTCGGCATCGTGCAGTTGCCGACGATGATGGTGCGCGATGAGGTCGCGCGCGGCGAGCTGGTGACCGTGCTGCCCGACTGGGCGCCGCGCCGCGAGATCGTGCATGCGGTGTTCGCGTCGCGCCGGGGGCTGCTGCCCGCAGTGCGCGCGCTGCTCGATTTTCTGGCGGAGCGGTTTGCCGAACTCGAACCCGATTGAGCGTGCCGCTTCACGCGTGACCGGGCGCTGCAAACCGCGCGCGCGTGCCGTAGACTGCGGTACGCGCATCGCGCATTCCACAACCCTGATCGCTTTCCCGCCATGTTCACGCTGTCCAACGACCCCAACGCCTCCAAGGCCGATCAATACGCGACGCTCGTCGAGCAGGCACGCGCGCTCGTCGAGTCCGAACGCGACCTGACCGCGAACGCGGCCAACTTCTCCGCGCTGGTCTACCACTCGCTCGACCGTCTCAACTGGGCCGGCTTCTACTTCTTCGACGGGACGGAACTCGTGGTCGGGCCGTTCCAGGGCAAGCCCGCCTGCGTGCGGATCGCGCTCGGCAAGGGCGTGTGCGGCACGGCCGCGCAGACGCGCGAGACGCAGGTCGTGCGCGACGTGCATGACTTCCCCGGCCATATCGCGTGTGATGCGGCGTCGGAATCGGAAATCGTCGTGCCGCTGGTGGCGGCCGACGGCACGCTGATCGGCGTGTGGGACGTCGACAGCCCGGTCGCCGCGCGCTTCGACGACGAAGACCGCAAGGGAATGGAAGCACTGTGCCGCGCATTCGTCGAATCCGTGTGGCAAAAGGCGCGCGGTTGAGCGGCGGCCAAGCCGCGCTCCCCCACCGAGCAGCCGGTCGGCGCGTTCGCGCTTAAATCGCGCCGCGCGACCTGGAACGAAAACGAAACGGGCCCCGCAAAGGGGCCCGTTTCGCTGTGACGCCGCACCGCCCTTCGCGGCGCCCCGCAGGTATCAGGCGGCGTGCGTGCCGGACAGCGCCGGGAACGCCTGCGGCTTCGCGTCCTCGGACAGCACCTCGAAGCCCGTTTCGGTCACCACGACCATGTGCTCCCATTGCGCCGACAGCGAATGATCCTTCGTGACGACCGTCCAGCCGTCCGCCAGCATGCGCGTGTCGCGCTTGCCCGCGTTGAGCATCGGCTCGATCGTGAAGATCATCCCCGGCCGGAGCGGCACGCCGGTGCCCGGACGGCCGTAGTGCAGCACCTGCGGCTCGTCGTGATACACATCGCCGATGCCGTGCCCGCAGTACTCACGAACCACGCTGAATCCTTCGCGATGCGCGACCTGCTGAATCGCGTAGCCGACGTCGCCGAGCGTTGCGCCCGGACGCACCGCGCGAATACCCGCGTGCATCGCCTCATAGGTCGTCGCGACAAGCCGCCGCGCGAGCTCGTTCGGTTCGCCGACGAAATACATGCGGCTCGTATCGCCGAACCAGCCATCCTTGATCACCGCGATGTCGAGGTTCACGATGTCGCCGTCGCGCAGCGGCCGCGACGTCGGAATGCCGTGACACACCACGTGGTTGACCGACGTGCAGAGCGTCTTCGGATAACCGTGGTAACCGATGTTCGCCGGGATCGCGCCGAGCACGTCGACGATGTATTCGCGGCAACGTGCGTCCAGATCATCGGTCGAGACGCCCGGCTTCACGTGCTCGGTAATCATCGTCAGCACCTGCGACGCGAGCTTCGCGGCTTCACGCGACTTGGCGATTTCCGCGGCGCCGCGGATCGGGATTTCTCGTTTCGCCATTACGCCACCTGCTCGATGCCGTGCTCGACCGGTTCCGCCGGCCCCGTCTCACCGCCCCGTGCTTCGGCCTCGATCAGCATCCGGCAGATGTCCCCGTAGGACAGCGCGGGATTGAGTTCCGCCAGCATCCCGACACGCAGCCAGTGTTCAGCCTGCGCATTGATCGAGCGGCTCAGCGCCGTGCTGGTCGAGCGCAACCGCTCGTGCGTGTGCTCGGAAATCTTGATGATGCCCATATACCCCCAATTAAACGAAACGTAGTCGATTCGTATATTACGCCGTGCGCGACCGCCGGGCAAGCCGTTCGGATTCCGTCGAGCCATCGGACGTCAATCCCGTTGACATCGAATTCCAGTTTGCTGGAAAATAAATCCATCATGAAAGAATCAACCACCGCCGACGACACCGGCATCAACGAACGCATCGCCCGGCGCGTACGCGACCTGCGCACCGTGCGAGGCTACACGCTCGATGCGCTGGCCGCGCGCTCCGGCGTCAGCCGTTCGATGATCTCGCTCATCGAGCGCGCATCGGCCAGCCCGACGGCCGTCGTGCTCGACAAGCTCGCGGCCGGACTCGGCGTGTCGCTGGCCGGGCTGTTCGGCGGCGACCAGGACGACGCGCCCGCGCAACCGCTGGCGCGTCGCGCGCAGCAGGCCGAATGGCGAGATCCGGCGTCCGGCTATGTGCGCCGCAATCTCTCCCCGGCCGGCTGGCCGTCGCCGATCCAGCTCGTCGAGGTGGATTTCCCGCCCGGTGCCCGCGTCGCGTACGACAGTGGCGGACGCGAAAGCGCGCTGCATCAGCAGGTGTGGGTCATCAGCGGCCGCGTCGACGTCACGTTCGGCGACGCGCTTCACGAACTTCACGAAGGCGACTGTCTGGCCATGCGGCTCGACCAGCCGCTGATTTTCAGCAATCCGTCGTCGCATGCCGCGCGCTATGTCGTCGCGATCTGCGATGCATCCGCCGCCGGCGTGCGGAACCTCTGATGAACGCGGCGTCGCAGCAGTCGTGCGCACGCCCTACTTACTGCCCACAGGAGCCCGTATGAATTCCCCGACACAGCGCGACGACGTGCGCCTGATCGATTGCAGCGAGGCCGAGCATGCGCCGGCCATTCTCGAGATCCTGAACGACGCGATCGCAACCTCGACCGCGCTGTACGACTACAAGCCGCGTCCGCCGGAAGCGATGGTCGCGTGGTTTGCGGCGAAGCGCGCGGGGGGCTTTCCGGTCATCGGTGCCGTCGACGCATCGGGCACGCTGCTCGGCTTTGCGAGCTGGGGTACGTTTCGCGCGTTTCCCGCGTACAAGTACACGGTCGAACACAGCGTGTACGTGCATCGCGACCAGCGTGGCCGCGGGCTTGGCGAAGTGCTGCTGCGCGAAGTGGTCCGGCGCGCGCACGAAGCGCAGGTGCACGTGGTGGTCGGCTGCATCGATGCGACCAATGCGGGAAGCATCGCACTGCATACGAAGCTCGGATTCGTGCACGCGGGCACGATCACGCAGGCGGGATTCAAGTTCGGCCGCTGGCTCGACGCGGCGTTCTATCAGTTGACGCTCGACACGCCGGCGCAGCCGGTGGATGGTTGATTGCCCAACGGCCGTCGCATGCACCATGCACGACGGCCGCAAGCGACGCAGAAAAAAGAAAAGCCCCGCCGAAGCGGGGCTTTTTCTCTTTCTACCTGGAGGCGCGAGCCGGAGTCGAACCGGCCTAAACGGCTTTGCAGGCCGCTGCATAACCGCTTTGCTATCGCGCCAAAAGCGGACTGTGCGAATGCCGTGAGGCAAGCGACAGATTTTTTATTCGAGGACCGAAAGTCCATCAAATAAAAAGGGAAGCTTGGCTTCCCCATTACTTGGAGCGGGAGACGAGTCTCGAACTCGCGACCTCAACCTTGGCAAGGTTGCGCTCTACCAACTGAGCTACTCCCGCATATGTCCTGCATCTGCAGCGCTTCGCCGTACAACACGCTGCCAGAAAAATCTGGAGCGGGAGACGAGTCTCGAACTCGCGACCTCAACCTTGGCAAGGTTGCGCTCTACCAACTGAGCTACTCCCGCATGTGTCCTGCATCTGCAGCGCTTCGCCGTACAACACGCTGCCAGAAAAAATCTGGAGCGGGAGACGAGTCTCGAACTCGCGACCTCAACCTTGGCAAGGTTGCGCTCTACCAACTGAGCTACTCCCGCGTATTGCTGCGCTACTGCTTCCCCGTCACACACTTACTTCGTCGTGCAGCGGAGAAGCGAGATTATGTCGAAGGCACATTCCTGTGTCAAGGGCTTTTCCAGCCCTTTTTCCAAAAACCTGCTCGACCGAATGCATCACGCGCCGCCGCGCTCGCGAATCTGCGGCCATGCGAGCTTCATGTAGTACAGCATCGACCAGATCGTCAGCACCGCGGCGAGATACATCAACCATTCGCCCCACACGCGCGTGTCGATCGTCACGACGCCGAGCGACAGCGGCCCGTAGAACAGCAGCATCGGAATCGCGATCATCTGGCATGCGGTCTTGAACTTGCCGAGCTGGTTCACGGCGACGCTCTTCGACGCACCGATCTGCGCCATCCACTCGCGCAGCGCCGAAATCGCGATTTCGCGGCCGACGATCACGAGCGCGATCGCCGCGTCGACCCGCGAAATCTGCACGAGGATCAGTAGCGCGGCCGTCACCATCAGCTTGTCCGCCACCGGGTCGAGAAACGCGCCGAACGACGACGTCTGGTTCCACTTGCGGGCCAGATAGCCGTCGAACCAGTCGGTCAGCGCCGCGAGTATGAAGATCGCCGCCGCCGCAAGATTGCGGTGCGCGCCGCCCATCACCGTGTCCGGCAGATAGAACACGCCGACGACGAGCGGAATCAGCACGATCCGTACCCACGTCAGGAAAATCGGGAAATTGAACGGCATGGCATGCGGGACAGTAAAGGATTCGCAATTGTGCCGTGTCGACCGGCCTGCCACAAGAACGCTGGCAAGGCAGCCGGCCGCACGGCCGCGTCAGTGAAGCTGCTTGTAGATCTGCTCGGCGAGCGCGTGCGAGATGCCCTCGACGCTCGCGAGTTCCTCGACGCTCGCGGCCACCACGCCGCGCAACCCGCCGAACCGCGCGAGCAGCCGCTGCCGGCGCTTCGCGCCGACGCCCTCGAGCTCCTCGAGCCGCGACGTCTGGCGCGCCTTCGCCCGCTTGGCGCGCATGCCGGTGATCGCGAAACGGTGCGCCTCGTCGCGGATCTGCGCGACGAGCATCAACGCGGCGCTCTCCTTGCCGAGTTCGAGCGGCGTGCGGCCATCCGCGAACACGAGCGTCTCGAGACCGACCTTGCGCCCCTCGCCTTTCGCGACGCCGACCAGCATCGACGTGTCGAGCCCCAGCTCGGTGAACACCTGGCGCGCGATTTCGACCTGACCCTTGCCGCCATCGATCAGCACGATGTTCGGCAGCAGGCTCGACGCCTCGGCCTGGCGCGTCGACTCGCCGTCGATGCCGGCCGCATCGTCGGCGGCAGCCGCCTGCGCGGCCTGCTCGACCATCTTTTCGTAGCGGCGCGTGAGCACCTGCCGCATCGCCGCGTAGTCGTCGCCCGGCGTGATCCCGGTGATGTTGTAGCGGCGGTATTCGCTCGACTGCATCTTGTGATGGTGGTAGACCACGCACGACGCCTGCGTCGCCTCGCCCATCGTATGGCTGATGTCGAAGCATTCGATCCGCAGCGTCGCGAGATCGTCGCATTCGTAGCTGAGTGTCTCCGCGAGCGCACGCGTGCGCGCCTGCTGCGAGCCCTGCTCGGACAGCAGTCGCATGAGCGCGATCTGCGCATTCTGTTCGGCCATCGACAGCCACGCACGCCGCTGCCCCTGCGGCTGCCGCACCAGCGACACCTTGTGGCCGGCCTGCTCGGACAGCAGCTCGAGCAGGTCGCGGCTCGCGGGTGCATGGCTCACGACCAGCACGGGCGGTACGCGATTGCCGAGATAGTGCTGCGCGATGAACGCGTCGAGCACTTCCGCTTCGACCGACGCCGCCGCGTCGCCACGCGCACGGCCGGGTTCTTCCGCGGGCAGGTCAGGCAGTGCGTCGGCGGACGCATCGGCCGCGTCCGCCAATTCGGACTCGTCGCCGATACCGCCCTCGGCGAGCGTCAGCGCGCTCTCGACGTGCGTCGGGAAATACGCCTTGTCGCCGAGATGCCGGCCGCCGCGCACCATCGCGAGATTCACGCACACGCGCCCGCCCTGGGCGACGACGGCCAGGATATCGACGTCGCTATCGCTGCCGACCTCGATCGCCTGCTGGTGCAGCACCGTCGCGAGCGAGCTCATCTGGTTGCGCACGGCCGCCGCCTGCTCGAATTTCAGCTCAGCCGCGAACGCGTGCATCTTCTGCTCGAGCTCCTTCATCACTTCGGACTGCCGGCCGAGCAGGAAACGCGCGGCGTTCGACACGTCGATCGCGTAATCCTCGTCGGAGATCGCGCCGACGCACGGCGCCGTGCAGCGCCCGATCTGGTGCAGCAGGCAAGGCCGCGTGCGGTTGTTGAAGACCGAATCCTCGCAGGTGCGCAGCTGGAACACGCGCTGCAGGATCTGGATGCTCTCGCGCACGGCCCAGGCGCTCGGGAACGGCCCGAAATACTGGTTCTGCTTGTCGACCGAGCCGCGGTAGTAGGCCATCCGCGGAAAGCGGTGCGCGGTGAGCTTCAGGTACGGATACGACTTGTCGTCGCGAAACAGGATGTTGTAGCGCGGCGCGAGCGCCTTGATCAGGTTGTTTTCGAGCAGCAGCGCCTCGGCCTCCGAGCGCGTGACCGTCGTCTCGATGCGTGCGATGCGCGTGACCATCATCGCGATGCGCGGCGACAGTTGCGTCTTCGTGAAATAGCTCGATACGCGCTTCTTCAGGTCGCGCGCCTTGCCGACATAGAGCACGGCACCCGCCGTGTCGTAATAGCGATAGACGCCCGGCATGTGCGGCAACTGCGCAAGGATCTTCTTCGGTTCGAACGGGGTATCGGAAGCTTCAGGGGATGTCATGCGTGATCCGGGCGCCTTGTAACGCGGAACGGGTCTATTAGAATCGCCAGTTTAGAGCATTCACCGGCCCGCTTCGATGCCCCGCACCACCGCTGCCCCCCTGCCCGCCGCGCCGCTCGCGCCGGGCGAACCGATCGCCTGCGACCTCTTCTGCACCGTGATCGACAATTTCGGCGACATCGGCGTCTGCTGGCGCGTCGCGCGCCAGCTCGCACACGAGCACGGCTGGCAGGTTCGCCTGTTCGTCGACGACCTGCGTACGTTCGCGCGCCTGCTGCCCGGGGTCGATCCCGACGCAGGACGGCAGACGGTCGACGCGATCGTGATCGAGCACTGGCATGCGGAAGCCGGCGACGCGCTGGAGATCGCCGACGTCGTGATCGAAGCGTTCGCGTGCGAACTGCCCGGCGCGTATCTCGCGGCGATGGCGCGGCGCGCGCGTCGCCCCGTGTGGATCAACCTCGAATACCTGAGCGCCGAGGACTGGGTCGCCGATTTCCATCTGCGGCCATCGCCGCATCCGCGCTACCCGCTGCTGAAGACGTTTTTCTTCCCCGGCCTGTCGGCCGGCACCGGCGGCGTCCCGAAGGAACGCGACCTCGATGCGCGCCGCACGGCCTTCGAAGCCGACACGGCGGCCCGTGACGCCTGGTGGCAACGCGCGACCGGCGGCGCGCCGCCGGCCGCAGGCACGACCGTCGTCAGCCTGTGCGCGTACGAGAATCCGGCCGTCGACGCGCTGCTCGCGCAATGGCGCGACGGCCCGTCGCCGGTCGTCGCACTCGTGCCGGCCGGCCGCGTGTCGCCTGCCGTCGCACGTTTTTTCGGGGTCGAGTCGTTCGGCGCGGGCACGCATGCGCGCAGCGGTAACCTCGCTGCGCACGGGCTCGCATTCGTCCCCCAGGCCGACTACGATCCGTTGCTGTGGGTGGCAGACGTCAATTTCGTACGCGGCGAGGATTCGTTCGTGCGGGCGCAGTGGGCCCGCAAGCCGTTCGTGTGGCACATCTACCCGCAGGCCGACGACGTGCACCTGCCGAAGCTCGACGCCGCGCTCGCGCACCTGTCGGCCGGCCTCGCCGATGCCCCGCGCGCGGCGCTCGAGCGGTTCTGGCACGCGTGGAACGGCGTCGGCACGCCCGACTGGGCCGATTTCTGGCAGCACCGCGCCGCGCTGGACGCCAACGCCGCCCGCTGGGCCGATGCGCTCGCGGCCGTCGGCGATCTCGCCGGAAAGCTGGCGGAATACGCAAAATCTCAGTTAAAATAAGCGGTTATCCGACGGCTGACCAGGCAAGCGCTCGCTTTTGGCGTCCACCGGAACGCACCGCTTGCGCCGTCAGCCGTTGCGCAACGCTCAGGCACCTATTTATTTGATTTGATCAGGACAGTTTTTTATGAAAACCGCACAGGAACTCCGCGTAGGCAACGTCGTGCAGATCGGCAGCGACGCATGGGTCATCGCCAAGGCTGAATACAACAAGTCGGGCCGTAACTCCGCCGTCGTCAAGATGAAGATGAAGAACCTGCTGACGAACGCAGGCCAGGAAGCGGTCTACAAGGCTGACGACAAGTTCGACGTCGTCGTGCTCGACCGCAAGGAAGTGACGTACTCGTACTTCGCCGATCCGATGTACGTGTTCATGGACGCCGACTACAACCAGTTCGAAGTCGAAGCGGAAATGATGGGCGAAGCGCTGAACTACCTCGAAGACGGCATGGCTTGCGAAGTCGTGTTCTACAACGAGAAGGCGATCTCGGTCGAACTGCCGACGGTCCTCGTTCGCGAGATCACCTACACGGAACCGGCGGTCAAGGGCGACACGTCGTCGGGCAAGGTGCTGAAGAACGCGAAGCTCGCAACGGGCTTCGAACTGCAAGTGCCGCTGTTCTGCAACACCGGCGACAAGATCGAAATCGATACGCGTACGAACGAATACCGCAGCCGCGCGTAATCGCCAGCGATACCCGCATCGAACAAAGCGCCCTTCGGGGCGCTTTTTGTTTGTCCGGCGCCAACAACCGGGCGGGAGTCAGGCTCATGTAAAGCACAAAATCCACCGGTAAAGATATTCAATTTGTATCATCGGTAACTGTTTTATAGCGCCGGAGAAATAATGCTCGTTACGCGTTCAGCGGGGCATAAAATCAGTTTTTAATCTGACATGCGGCTGCGGCCCCGTTGGCCGACAGCCCGCCTCTCTTGACTCGACTCGCGTCCACCATGCCACACGCCCTGATTGTCGAAGACGATCCCAACAGTCTGTCCGGCCTCACCGCGCTGCTCGCCGCGGACGGCTTCTCGGTCGACACGGCCACGTCGCTCGCCGAAGCGCGCACGGCGCTCGGCCGTTCGATTCCCGATGTCGTTCTCGTCGACCTGAACCTGCCGGACGGCAGCGGGTTCGACCTGCTCCAGCACCTGCCGCAGCAACAGCCGAACGGCTCGCTGCCCGTCATCGTGCTGACGGGCAATGCGACGGTCGAGAGCGCCATCGAGGGCCTGCGTCACGGCATCTGGGACTACCTGCTCAAGCCGATCAACATTCCGCGCCTGCGCAGCCTGCTCGCGCGAATCCCGCGCCCCTACGAACTGATCGACGAAGTGCAGTCGTTGCGCGCGTCGCTGCGCCACCTCGGCCGCTTCGGCGCACTGGTCGGCCGCAGCGACGCGATGCAGCACGTGTACGACATGATCGAGCACAACGCGCGCACCGAAACGGCCGTCCTGTTCTCGGGCGAAGCCGGTACCGGCAAGAAGCTGGCCGCGCGTACGCTGCACGACCTGAGCCGGCGCCGCAAGGGGCCGTTCGTGTCGTTCGACTGCCGGACGATCGCGCATGCCGGCCGGCATGGCGCATCGCTCGACAGCGTGCTGTTCGGCCATGAGCGCGGCGCGTTCGACGGCGCAGAGCGCCGCGAATCGGGCCTGTTCGAACAGGCCGGCGGCGGCACGCTGTTCCTCGACGAAATCACCGCACTGCCGCTCGTGCTGCAGGAAGCACTGCTGCATGCGCTTGATTCGCAGAACTTCATGCGGATCGGCGGCACGAGCTCGATCACGAGCGATTTCCGGCTGATCGCGACGACGCGCCGCCCGGCACGCGAAGCGGTCGCGAACGGCACGCTGCGCGAGGACCTTTGGCTGCGCCTCGATGCGGCATCGATCACGATGCCGCCGCTGCGCGAACGCGACGGCGACGCGCTCGCGATCGCTGATGCGCTGATCGACGAACTGAACCGCGACGCGCGCGCAACCGGCCGCAGCACGACCGACAAGCGCGCGGCACCAGGTTTCGTGCGCGAGTGCCTGTCCTACGAGTGGCCGGGCAACGTGCGCGAACTGCAGGAGCGTGTGCGTTTCGCGTACGACGCATCGGGCGATTTCATCGAGACGCTGCGCGCAGGCGAGCCGAGCTTCTCGGCTGGCGCCGCGCTGAACGGCAGCAGCGTGCAGATCAAGGTCGGCACGCCGCTGTCCGACGTCGAGGATCTGCTGATCCGCGCGACGCTCGACGCAGTCGGCGGCACGCGCCACCGCGCGGCAACGCTGCTCGGCATCAGCCCGAAGACGCTGTACAACAAGCTGCAGCGAATGAAGGTGAACTGAGCGGTCGGCAATGTTCGCAGGCACTGGCAACGCTTGACCGTTAGTTGCATCAATACTCGCTTCACCGACCTGCCTGATTCCTGAAACCGTCCGGTTCGCACCGGCAGTAGTCCATAAAAAAAGCCGCGCAATTGCGCGGCTTTTTGTTTCGGTGACCGGAATGGCGCAGATCGCGCCATCCTCTCCCCGCTCAGGCCAGTGCGCTGCTCAACAGCGCCTGCGCCTGCAGGTACTCGGGTTGCGCGATCAGCTTGTCCCACTTGAGCGCCTTGCCGCGCGCACGCATCCGCTTGATGCGTCGTACCGACTCGTCCGTTGCCCGCGCTTTCAGCCCGTTCAGCACGACCTCGGCCGCGTCCGGCTGGTTGCAGACGAGCACCATGTCGCAACCGGCCGCGAGCGCGGCGTCGGCCGCCTGCGTGAGCGTGCCGCCTTCGCGCGCAGCCTCCATCGACAGGTCGTCGCTGAAGATCGCGCCCGTGAAGCCGAGCCGCCCGCGCAGGATGTCCTGCAGCCATACGCGCGAGAAACCGGCCGGCCGCTTGTCGACCTGCGTGTAGATCACGTGCGCGGGAATCACCGCCGACAGCGACAAGCCGAGCCAGTCGTACGGCGCGACGTCCTGCTTGAGAATCGCGTCGAGCGTGCGGTCATCGGTCGGCAGCGCGACGTGCGAGTCGGCCTCCGCGAAGCCGTGCCCGGGGAAATGCTTGCCGCAGTTCGCCATCCCGGCGAGCGACAGCCCGTGGTTCAGGCTCTTCGCGAGCAGCGTGACGACGCGCGGATCGCGATGGAACGCGCGATCGCCGATCACTTTCGAGTGCCCGTAGTCGAGGTCGAGCACGGGCGTGAAGCTCATGTCGATTCCGCATGCGCGCAGCTCGGCGGCCAGGATGTAGCCGACGGCCGTGGCGACCTTCGTTGCGAGCAGCACGTCGCGATCCCACAGCTCGCCGAGGCGGCGCATCGCAGGCAGCACCGTGAAGCCGTCGGTGCGGAAACGCTGCACGCGCCCGCCTTCGTGATCGACGGCGATCAGGATGCCTTCGCGCACCGCGCGGATCGAGTCGGTCAGCGCGGTCAGTTGCGCGCGGTTCTGGAAATGCCGCGCGAACAGGATCACGCCGCCGGTATTCGGATGCGCGAGACGCCGCGCATCGTCGCGCGACAGGGCCGTGCCGACGATGTCGAGCATGACCGGGCCGGGAGTCGTTTTCATCGAATCGGGAATTCCGTCAGGAGGAGGTTCGGGAAACAGGTGCAGGCGCGGCGTCCGTCTCGGCGACCACGAACGACACCGCGTAGTCGCGTTCGTCGCTGACCGTCACGCGCGCCGTGATGCCACGGGCGGCAAGCCAGTCGGCCAGCTCGCCCGATGCGACCACGTACGGCTCGCCGCTCGGGTGGTTGAGGGTCTGCAACGCACGCCACGTCATCGGCCAGTGCATGCCGAGCCCGATCGCTTTCGAGAACGCTTCCTTCGCGGAAAAGCGCGTCGCGAGGAACGCGATGCCGCGCGCCTCGGAGCGGGCACGGCGCGCATGGAACACGCGCAGTTCGTCGGGGCCCAGCACTTTCTCGGCAAACCGGCCGCCCGTGCGTTCGAGCACGGCCGCGATGCGGCTCACCTGGGCGATATCGGTACCGATGCCATAGATCGTCATGTCAGTACGCGCCGGTGCGACCCGGCCGGGCCGGGTCGGGCATGACGCGCGACGCGCGGCGGCACTTCATCTTCAGCGTGCGCCGCCGTGCAGCGCGGCAACGCGCGCGGCGACCATGATCGCCTTCATTTCGCGCACCGCGTTGTC
Source organism: Burkholderia sp. Ac-20392 (assembly GCF_017104585.1). Classification (NCBI taxonomy): domain Bacteria; kingdom Pseudomonadati; phylum Pseudomonadota; class Betaproteobacteria; order Burkholderiales; family Burkholderiaceae; genus Burkholderia; species Burkholderia sp. Ac-20392. Next base: position 2,479 of record NZ_JAAGPB010000200.1, on the reverse strand, counting down.
CCAGCCCGCGAAAATCGCATGCGCGACGATCGCGTGGCCGATGTTCAGTTCGACGATACCGTCGATCGCGGCGATCGGCTGCACGTTCGTGTAGTGCAGGCCGTGACCGGCATTGACCTTCAGGCCGAGCTGCGCGCCGGCCTGAACGCCCGTGACGATGCGCTCGTATTCGCGCTGCTGCTCGGCTTCGTCGTGCGCTTCGGCGTAACGGCCCGTATGCAGCTCGATCACCGGCGCACCCGCTTCGTGCGCGGCACGGATCTGCGTCTCGTCCGGGTCGATGAACAGCGACACGCGCACGCCCACGTCGGCAAGCTGCTTGCATGCCGCACGCACGGCCTCGAAGTGGCCGGCGACATCGAGACCGCCTTCGGTCGTCAGCTCCTCACGCTTCTCCGGCACGAGACACGCGTCGTGCGGGCGCACTTCGCATGCGATATCGAGCATCTCGGCCGTCACCGCGCATTCGAGGTTCATGCGCGTCTTCAGCAGCGGGCGCAGCTTGCGCACATCCGCGTCGACGATGTGGCGGCGATCCTCGCGCAGGTGCAGCGTGATCGCATCCGCACCGGCTTCTTCGGCGGCAAGCGCCGCGCGGATCGGATCGGGATAGGTCGTACCGCGCACATTGCGCAGCGTCGCGACGTGGTCGATGTTCACGCCGAGGTCGATGGCGGTGGGCGTTGTCAGGAAGAAGCTCATAGGTTTTGCAGGTCGATCAGGATCTGACGCGTGGCAAGCGGCGTACCGCCGAGATAAGTGTTCAGCAGGAAGCGCATCAGCGTCTTGCTTTGCGCAACCGTCTGGGCTCGATGGTAATCGTCCTGCTCCATATCGAGCAACGTCTGTCCGGAAATGACCGGCCAGTGCGATGGGACTTCATCGTCCGCATTGCGCACGCCACGCTCGGGATCGAACACGTAGCGACGATCAGGCTCGACCGCGCGGCGTGCGACCGTGCGGTTCAGCGCCATCGCGTAGCCGGTCTCGCGCAGCAGCACGCGCTCGAACGAGCGCAGCACCTGCACTGCGGGCTCGCCGTGTGCGAGGCGTGTGAGGGTCAGCACGTAATGATTGAAGAGCGGCGGCTGGGGATCTTCGCGCGCGCAGAATTTCACGAGCAGCTCGTTCGCGTAGAAGCCGCACAGCAGCCCGTCGCCGCCGAGCGGCAGCATCCCGCCGACCCACTCGGCGCCCGTCAGCGTGCGCACTTCGGATTTGCCGGACCAGGACAGCAGCAGCGGCTGGAAGGTCTGCAATACGCCGCGTAGCGCGGAGTGCGGGCGCTTCGCGCCCTTCGCGACGAGCGCGAGCCGGCCATGATCACGCGTCAGCACGTCGATGATCAGGCTCGTTTCCCGATACGGGTAACTGTGCAGCACGTACGCCGGCTGCTCGGCGACACGGAAATCGGACGTGCGAGACGTCGCGCGCCGCGCCTTGCGCGGCGGTTCAGGCGGCGCCGGCAGCGGCGCGTCGTTCGCGCCGGCCGTCACCGCGTCTTCAGTCGACGTCAGCGCGTCATTCGTACCCATAGGCGCGCAGCCCCGCCTCGTTGTCCGCCCAGCCGCTCTTCACCTTCACGAAGGTCTCGAGGTACACGGGGCCGTCGAACAGCTTCTCCATGTCCATCCGCGCCTCGGTGCTGATCTGCTTGAGCTTCTCGCCCTTCTTGCCGATCACCATCGCCTTGTGCGAATCGCGCTCGACGAGGATCGTCGCGAAGATGCGCTTCAGGCGCCCTTCCTCTTCGAACTTGTCGATCAGCACGGTGCTCGTGTACGGCAGTTCGTCGCCGGTCCAGCGGAACACCTTCTCGCGCAGGATTTCGGCTGCGAGGAAACGCGAGCTGCGGTCGGTCAGTTCGTCCTCGCCGTAGATCGGCTCGCCTTCCGGCAAGTACGGCTTGATCGTGTCCAGCAGGCGCTTGATGTCTTCCGGGCGCTGCGCCGACAGCGGCACGAGCTCGGTGAATTCGCGCAGCGTGCTCATCTGCTGCATGAACGGGAACAGCGTCGCCTTGTCGGTCACGCGGTCGATCTTGTTCGCGATCAGCAGCGTCGGCATGCCGGGCGGGATCAGGTCGAGCACCTTCTGGTCGTCGGGCCCGAAGCGGCCGGCCTCGATCACGAACAGGATCACGTCGACCGACGTGAGCGTCGACGTGACCGCGCGGTTCAGCGAACGGTTCAGCGCGGTGCTGTGGCGGGTCTGGAAACCCGGCGTATCGACGAACACGAATTGCGCGTCGTCGAACGTATTGATGCCGGTGATGCGGTGGCGGGTCGTCTGCGCCTTGCGCGACGTGATGCTGATCTTCTGGCCGACGAGTGCGTTCATCAACGTCGACTTGCCGACGTTCGGGCGGCCCACGATCGCGATCATGCCGCAACGGAAACCGGTAGGAGCGGGAGTGTTCATATCGTTTGGGAGACTGGTTCGGAAACGGCCGCGCGGCGCGCGGCACGATCGATGGGCA
>NZ_JAAGPB010000199.1:0-14896 GCF_017104585.1 Burkholderia sp. Ac-20392 | reverse complement strand
ACGACGCTCTTCCGATCTTCGCGATGCTTGCGAACCACCTGGGCGCGCGCGGCGAATCGATTCCCGCGGGCAGCGTGATCCTGTCGGGCGGCATCACCGAGGCGGTGGCCGTCGCGGCCGGCGACAGCGTGACGCTGCGCGTGCAGGACGTCGGCTCGATCGGCCTGCGTTTCATCTGAACGAATCACGACCAAACAGGAGGCCATCGTGCCGGTTGCCCATCTCTACATCCTCGAAGGCCGCGACGACGACAAGAAGGAACGCCTGATCGCCGAGGTCACGCAGGCCATTCATCGCTCACTCGACGCGCCGGTCGAATCGGTGCGCGTGATCATCACCGAGATGCCGAAGGCGCATTTCGGGATCGGCGGGCAGAGCGCGAAACAGCGCGGGCGGTAACCCGCCACGTCCCCATGAATCGACTGAAGGAGCGTCATGTCATCCAATCCTGAAATCGGCCGCCGGATCGTCGCCGGCGGCATCGACACGAACTATCACGACTCTGGCGACGGGCCGCCCGTGCTGCTGATCCATGGCTCGGGGCCGGGTGTCACGGCCTATGCGAACTGGCGGCTCACGATGCCCGTGCTCGCGCGGCAGTTTCGCGTGATCGCGCCGGACATGGCGGGGTTCGGCGAAACCGAGCGCCCGGCCGGGTATCGCTATTCGATGGACCACTGGGTCGATCACGCGCTCGGCCTGCTCGACGCGCTCGACCTCGAACGCGCGCACGTGGTCGGCAATTCGTTCGGCGGCGCGCTCGCGCTGGCACTCGCGATCCGGGCGCCCGAGCGCGTCTGCCGGCTCGTGCTGATGGGCGCGGCCGGTACGCGCTTCACGCTGACCGAAGGGCTCGATGCGGTGTGGGGTTACACGCCGTCGATCGCGAACATGCGTGCGCTGCTGGACATCTTCGCGTTCGATCGCACGCTCGTGAACGACGAACTCGCGAAGCTGCGCTACGACGCGAGCGTGCGGCCCGGCTACCAGGAGGCGTTCGCGAACATGTTTCCGGCACCGCGCCAACGCTGGGTCGATGCGCTCGCGAGCGACGAAGCGAAGCTGCGCGCGCTGACGCACGACACGCTGATCGTGCACGGCCGCGAGGACCGCGTGATTCCGCTCGAGAGTTCGCTGAAGCTGCTCGAGCTACTGCCGAACGCCCAGCTCCATGTGTTCGGCCGGTGCGGGCACTGGACGCAGATCGAGCATGCCGCACGCTTCAACCAGCTCGTCATCGAGCATTTCAGCGCAAAGCCGTAACCGCAGTCGTGGCAAATCGGCAGGACGTGTTGCCGCCGCGTAGGAAGCGGCGGCAACGCAGGTGCTCATGAAAGCACACATATAAAAAATCAGTTCAGTAGAACGAATATTGGAGACATCGATGAAACGGAAGTCTGCAGTCGGGTTGTGTTCGCTCGCCGCATGCGCGGGCCTCGCATTGAGCACGGGCGCTTGGGCGACGGAGGGCGGCGGCGACACGATCGGCGAGGGCGCGGAAGCGTTCTTCGCCGGCGCGCTGCCGCCGGCCGGGTTGTACGCGCTGCTGTACTACACGCATTACCACGCGTCGCGCTTCAACGATTCGCATGGCAACGGCTCGGTGCCCGGCTTCAAGCTCGATGCGGACGTGTTGATTCCGCGCGTGGTCTGGATGTCGAACCTGTCGGTGCTCGGCGGGCGCTACGGCGCGTATGCGGTGCTGCCGATGCAGCGTCTCTCGCTCGATGCGGGCGGCGCGTCGTTCGACCGCACCAACCTGGGCGACCTGATCGTCAGCCCCGCGCTGATCGCGTGGGGGGCGGGCGCGTTGCGCACGGTCGCGGCGATCGAGTTCGTGTTTCCCACCGGGCAGTACGACGCGAACGCGGCGCTGAACACCGGCAAGAACTACTACACCGCGCGGCCGGTGTTCGGCGTGTCGTGGCTGCCGAACGACAAGGTCGAGGTGTCCGCGAAGATCACGTACAGCTTCAACTCGCCGAACAACGACACGCACTACCACTCGGGGAACCTGTTTCACATCGACTATTCGGCGAGCTATGCGGTCACGCCGAAGGCGCGGGTCGGGTTGTCGGGCTACTTCGTCAAGCAGACCACGGACGACATGCAGAACGGGCAGCCGGTCGCGGGCGACGGCTTTCGCGGCCAGACGTTCGCGATCGGGCCGGGGTTTCGCTATCAGTTCAGCAAGATCAGCGTGGAAGCGCGCGTCGTGAAGGAGTTCTTCGTGCGCAACCGGCCGGCCGGGGAGGCCGTGTGGGCGAAGGCCGTCATTCCGTTCTGACCTGCCGGCGCGCAGCCGGTTGCGCGCGTGACGCCGCCGTTGCGGGGCGTCACGCTTCACTTCACCGTGCGTTACCGCGCCAGCGCCGCGAGACGCGGGAACAGCGGCAAAGCGTTCGCGTGGTTGATCGCGGCGTGCCGGTCGGCGCCGAGCGCCGCATACGCATCCTGCGCGTGGGTGAACGACGTGCTGACGGCGGGCGGCGCGTACGGGAAGTCACTGCCGTACAGCACGCGATCGGGTTGCGCGAACGCGGTGAGGCTCGGCAGCGCGGACGGCGACGACAGCGCGGTATCGAAGTAGAACGTGCGCAGCAGGTCGAGCAGCCCGTCGCGATCCGGCACGTCGTTGCGCACGCCCGGCGCGAGTTCGGCAAAGCGGTACGCGGTGTACGGCAGGAAGCCGCCCGCGTGCGACAGGATGATGCGCACGTTCGGGTGCCGTGCGATCACGCCGTTGAGCACGAGCTGGACGGCCGTGCGCGTCGTATCGAACGGATAGTCGAGCAGCGGGCCGGGCATCCCGGGTATCGCATCGATCGCCGGCTTCGCCGGGTGGATGAACACGACCGCGCGGCGGCGGTCGAGTTCTGCCCACACGGGTTCGAATGCCGCATCGCCGAGATACGTGCCGCCGTAGTTGCTGAGCAGCACGACGCCGTCGGCGTTCAGCGTGTCGAACGCGTGGCTGATTTCGGCGAGCGTGCCGTCGACGTCGGGCAGGGGCAGCGTCGCGAAGTTGCCGAAGCGGGTCGGCCACTTTGCGACGAGGCCGGCCACGTATTCGTTGACCTGGCGCGCCATGTCGCGCTTGGCCTGGCCGTTCCAGCCCTGCACGCCGGGCGCCGTCAGCGACAGCACGCCGGTCTGGATCTCCAGCGAATCCATGAACGCGATCGCGCTTTCCGGGCTCCAGGTGGGGCTGCCCCAGCCGGACGGGTCGCCGCCGTGGGCGGGCAGGGCGTCGGCCCAGAACGGCGGGACGACGTGTTGGTGGACATCGATACGGTTGCGGTCGGACATGATTGGGCTCCTGTGGAAGTGCGCTGTCTGCCAGCGCCTGATCGTCAGGATGCGCGTGGTTGATTTTTCAATCCAATAGATTAAATTTCAGGATTGATCGTTTTGAGTGATTAATCGACCGTATGGATCTTCGTCACTTGCGCTACTTCCTCGCGGTTGCCGAGGAAGGGCATTTCGGCCGTGCGGCGGAGCGGCTGCATATCGTGCAGCCCGCGCTGAGCATGCAGATTCGCGCGCTCGAGGATGAACTGGGCACCGCGCTGTTCGAGCGCAGCACGCGCAAGGTCGCGCTGACCGACGCCGGCCGGCTGCTGGTGACCGAGGCGCGGCACACGCTCGAGCAGGCCGAGCGCGCGAAGTCGGTCGTACAGCGCGCGGCGCGCGGCGAGACGGGCGTGGTGCGGATCGGCTTCGTCGGCAATGCGGTCGCGACCGGGCGGCTGTCCGACGACCTGATCGCGTTTCATGCGGCGTGGCCGGAGGTGACGCTCGACCTGCACGAGATGGCGCCGGCCGCGCAGCAGGACGCCATCCTCGCGGGCCGGCTCGACATCGGCTATTGCCCGGCGTTCGACACGGCGTTCGATCCGAAGCTGGCCGTGCGGACGGTCGGCAGCTGGGCGTGGGACGTGATGATGAGCGACCGGCACGCGCTCGCGAAGCAGCGCTCGGTGAGCGTCGCGGCACTCGCGGACGAGCCGTTCATCTTCTACGCGGCGGACGGTGACGACGAAGGGCAACTGGCGATCCTGCGGCGGGTGCTCGGCAAGACGCCGCGCATTGCACACAAGGTGAGCAGCACGCTGTCGGTGCTGGCGTTGACGGGGGCGGGCCTCGGGGTGGCGCTGGTGCCGTCGCCGCTGAGCCGGATCGCGGCGCCGAACATCGTGTACCGGAAACTCGCCGGCGGCGTGCCGGGTTCCGAACTCGTCGCGATCAGCCGGGTCGGCGCGGAATGGGGGACGGTACGGCAGTATCTGGCGATGCTGGGCGAGCGCGCCGCGTGAGCGTCGCGGCGCGCGCCGGCATTACTCTTCGTCCATCAACCGGACTTTGACCCGCTTGCCCTTGATCTTCCCGGCATTGAGCTTGCGCAGCGCGTCGTGCGCGACGCCGCGCTCGAGCGCGACATAGGTCGAGAACTCGGTCACGTTGATCTTGCCGATCTGCTTGCCGTCGAACCCGGCGTCGCCGGTCAGCGCGCCGAGCACGTCGCCCGGGCGGATCTTGTCCTTGCGCCCGCCGAGGATCTGCAGCGTTTCCATCGGCGGCAGCAGCGTGTCGGTGCCGGTCGGCGTCAGCTCCGCGAGCGGATGCCATTCGACCTCGCGCTTCTGCGCCTGCTCGATCCCGCCGACGCGGCCCATCTCGTCCATGCTCGCGAGGCTCAGCGCCCAGCCGTCCTGATCCGCGCGGCCGGTGCGGCCGATGCGGTGCACGTGCACTTCGGGGTCGGGCGTCACGTCGACGTTGATCACCGCTTCGAGCTGCGCGATGTCGAGCCCGCGCGCGGCGACGTCGGTTGCCACCAGCACCGAGCAGCTGCGGTTCGCGAACTGGATCAGCACCTGATCGCGCTCGCGCTGGTCGAGCTCGCCGTGCAGCGCGAGCGCGTGGAAGCCCTGCGCGTGCAGCACGTCGAGCAGGTCGCGGCACTGCTGCTTGGTGTTGCAGAACGCGATCGTGCTCACCGGCCGGTAGTGGTTCAGCAGCTGGCCCACCGCATGCAGCCGCTCGTCTTCCGTCACTTCATAGAAGCGCTGGCGGATCTTGCTGTCGTCGTGGCGCTCCGCGAGTTTCACTTCCTTCGGGTTGCGCAGGAACTGCTGGCTCAGCTTCGCGATGCCGTCCGGGTAGGTCGCGGAGAACAGCAGCGTCTGGCGCGTGGTCGGGCACATCCGCGCGACCTTCGCGATGTCGTCGAAGAAGCCCATGTCGAGCATCCGGTCGGCTTCGTCGAGCACCAGCGTATTCAGTGCGTCGAGCTTCAGGTTGCCGCGATCGAGGTGATCCATGATGCGGCCCGGCGTGCCGACGACGATGTGCGCACCGTGCTCGAGGCTCTGCGTCTGCGGGCGCATCGGCGTGCCGCCGCACAGCGTCAGCACCTTCACGTTCTCCTCGGCGCGTGCGAGGCGGCGCACTTCCTGCGTGACCTGGTCGGCGAGTTCGCGCGTCGGGCACAGGATCATGGCCTGCACGTCGAAGCGGCGCGCATCGAGGCGGGCCAGCAGCGCGAGCGAGAACGCGGCGGTCTTGCCGCTACCCGTCTTCGCCTGCGCGATCAGGTCCTGGCCGGCCAGTGCGATCGGCAGGCTCGCGGCCTGGATCGGCGTCATGTCGACATAGCCGAGCTGCGCGAGGTTGGCGAGCGTGGCGGGCGTCAACGACAGCGCGCTGAACGGCGTGGCGGTCGGCTGGGTCATTCCAGGTCTCCGAGGTAGGGGCGGCCTTCCATCTGTTCGTAGACGACCTTGCCTTCGTCGTCTTCGAAGCGTTCGAGGTAGTTGCGCGCGCCGCACAGCGGGCAGCGGAACAGCAGCCCCTGGCCTTCGTCCTTGATGACGACGTCGGACTGCTCCCACGGCGTGCCGCAGCTCTGGTTTCGGCAGGTAAACACGGTCTTTCTCCAGCTGAATTCGGTTGGTGGCGCGCCCGGGCGGGCGCGGCAACGGCGGGCGGCGCTCGCGCGGCTTGGGCGCGGGCCGCACCGGGCGTCGCTTGGATTGCGTCGATGCGGATGATGGATCGGGCGGCGACAGGGTCGCGCGTGCCGCAATTCTAGCGGAAGCGGGCGACCGGCCGGGCGGTTTCGCCCGCCACCCGCCCGGAAATACGGCCGCCCCCGCGGGCGGCCGTGCCATGCGGCGCAACGGTTGCGCGCGGCGCTCGGTGCGTTACAGCGCCATGTCGGCCGACGCCTTCGCCGGGCGGGCCGGCGCGGTGCCGGTGGGCTGCGACGGCGTGGTGACGTCGATCTTCGGCGGCGGCGACAGCTGCAGCACGTCGCTGGTGTACGTCCATTCCTCGACGACCTTCGCCGGGCTGTCGTTCAGCTTCGTGCCGTAGCTCGGCACGATCTGGCGGATCTTCTGCTGCCACTCGGGCGTCGCGACCTTGTCCTTGAACACCTTCTTCATCAGGTTCAGCATGATCGGCGCGGCCGTCGACGCGCCCGGCGATGCGCCGAGCAGGCCAGCGATGCTGCCGTCCTGCGACGCGACGATCTCGGTGCCGAGCTTCAGCACGCCACCCTTCACCGGGTCGCGCTTGATGATCTGCACGCGCTGGCCGGCCTGCCACAGGCGCCAGTCTTCCTTCTTCGCGTTCGGGAAATATTCCTTCAGCGCGTTGAAGCGGTCGTCATCGGACAGCATCAGCTGGCCGGCGAGGTACTGGACCAGCGGGAATTCGTCCACGCCCACGCGCATCATCGGTGCGACGTTGTGCGTGTTGGTGCTCTTGAGCAGGTCGAAGTACGAACCGTTCTTCAGGAACTTGGTCGAGAACGTCGCGAACGGCCCGAACAGGATGATCTTCTTGCCGTCGATGATCCGCGTGTCGAGGTGCGGCACCGACATCGGCGGCGAGCCGACCGACGCCTTGCCGTACGCCTTCGCCAGATGCTGCTTCACGACTTCGGGGTTCTCCGTCACGAGGAACGAGCCGCCGACCGGGAACGCGCCGTAGTCCTTCGCCTCGGGGATGCCCGACGCCTGCAGGAGGTGCAGCGCACCGCCGCCCGCGCCGATGAACACGAACTTCGCGTCGACCGACTGCGCCGGCTCATCCGAGTGCAGCTTGACCCAGCTCACGTGCCACGTGCCGTCGGCATTGCGCGAGATCTCGCGCACTTCGCTCGACAGCGACAGCGTGAAATTCGGCTGCGTCTTCAGGTAGCCGACGAACTGGCGCGTGATCTCGCCGAAGTTCACGTCGGTGCCGATCGGCGTCCACGTCGCCGCGACCTTTTGCTTGGGGTCGCGGCCTTCCATCATCAGCGGCACCCACTGCTTGATCTGGTCGTAGTCTTCCGAATACTGCATCCCGCGGAACAGCGGGCTCGCCTGCAGCGCTTCGTAGCGCTTCTTCAGGAAGCGGACGTTGTCGTCGCCCCACACGAAGCTCATGTGCGGCGTCGAGTTGATGAACGAATGCGGGTTCTTCAGCACGCCTTGCTTGACCTGCCACGCCCAGAACTGGCGCGAGATCTGGAACGACTCGTTGATCTCGATCGCTTTCGAGATGTCGATCTTGCCGTCCGCCTTCTCCGGCGTGTAGTTGAGTTCGGCAAGCGCCGAGTGGCCGGTGCCGGCGTTGTTCCAGCCGTTCGAGCTTTCCAGTGCGACGCCGTCGAGGCGCTCGACCATCGTCATCGACCAGTCAGGTTGAAGCTCGTGCAGCCAGACGCCGAGCGTCGAGCTCATGATGCCGCCGCCCACCAGCAGGACGTCGACCTTCTTCGTATCGGCGGCATGCGCGGACGAAGTCGCGACGCACAGCGCGAGCGCCGACAGTATTACCCGTAACGTTTTGATCACAGCAGATCCCTTTTTCAACTTGGATGCATCGGTTTGCCGAGCCGCCCGGCGTGCGTATCGATCGTGGCGAAACACGTATCCGGAGATCCGGATCGCGAATCCGGAATTCCGGATCGACGCCGCGCGCCGTTGCATTTGCGCACGCGAAACCGTCGGGAAGGACACCTTCGGAACGGCTTCCTGCGGGCAGGCAAGCGCCTGCGTCACAGTGGCGCACAACGCGCCCGGGCCCTTGCGGCAAGCCTGAGCGGAAGGTGCTTCAGGCTGCGTGGAAAGAGGCCGCGCGCGACGCGTTTTGCGGGGGCGGGATGGCAAGGGGCGCGTAATGTAACCGAACTCGTTTGCTGTGTCACAAACGAAAAATACCGTTGTTTTCGTGGGGTTTTTTGCGTGTCCGGGTTTCCGGAATGGCGGTCGCGGGAAGCGGGAAAGCTGGGGATAACTGCGCGGGATCGGGACGGGATTTCGAGGGGGCTGCGTCGTGTCGCGGCAGTGCGCCGCGACACGATCGCGTGACGTCACGTCACTTTACTTCGCGGCGCCGTTCCGGCAGAACTGGTCGTACGCCTGCGCCGAATTCGCGAAGCCCTTCTGCTTGGCGAGTTCCCACGGGCGTTCGCATTGTTGCGTTGCTTCGCACCACGAATAGCCGGCCGAGCCGATGCAGCCGTGCGCATCGCGATCGCCGCCGACCACCGGCGGTGCGGCCGGCGCCGACGATTGCGCCGGCGGCGTGGATGGCGCGGCACAGGCGCTCAGGACAAACGCGCAGGCCAGCGTGGCGGCCAGCGGCACGGAAGGGATGAGTCGCTTCATAAAGTAGTGCTCCATGGGATGAGATTCGGAGAATCGGGGGCAGCCTGCACGTTCACCGCCTCGTTCAGTCGCCCGGCACCGGCACGCGCGACGAGAACTTCACTTCGCGCAACGCGAGGCTCGACTGGATCGACGACACCCCGGCCTGCTTGCGCAGCACGCGCTCGACGAATTCCGCATACGCGTCGAGATCGGCCGCGACGACCTGCAGGATGTAGTCGGCCGCGCCGGTGATCTTGTGGCAGGACGTCACTTCGTCGTGTTGCCGGATCACGTCCTCGAAGTGATCGGAATCCTGGTCGGAATGCATGTTGAACGTCACCTGCACGAACGCGAACACGTTCATGCCGAGCGCGCGCCGGTCGAGGTTCGCCTGGTAGCCGGTGATCACGCCTTCGTCCTCGAGCCGCTTGCGGCGGCGCCAGCAGGGCGTGACGCTCAGCGACAGCTTCTCGCCGAGCGTCGCGTTCGACAGTGCGCCGTCGTCCTGCAGCAGGCGCAGCATGGCACGGTCGACGCCATCCAGTTCGGCCGAAGCGCGATTTTTGCTCATTTCCGGAATTCCGTAGGCGGTTTTCTCAAAATTGTACGAAAGCCGCGCGTCGAAAGCAAAGCTATTGCCGGTTGTGGTCAATAAACTGTTGCCACCATCACAGCAACGGTCAACCATGCTTACGGTCTACAGCAGCGATCACCAACTGCATCGTGGCGTCGAATTGAAGGACGGCGCGATCACCGATTCGTTCGAAAACCCCCTTCGCGCCGAAACGGTGCTCGCGCAGGTGCGTGCAGCCGGCCTCGGCGACGTGATCGCGCCGAAGCCGTTCGACCGCACCAGCTACGCGGCCGCGCACAGCGCGCGCTACGTCGATTTCCTCGCCGGCGCGTGGGACGAGTGGACCGCCACGGGCCGCACCTGCCAGGCGCTGCCGCTCGTGTGGCCGGTGCGCGCAATGCCGGCCGCTGCCACCGCGCCCGCGTTCATCGACGGCAAGCTCGGCTTCTACGCGATGGACGCCGGCGCACCGATCAACGCCGGCACATGGGATGCCGTGAGCGCGAGCGCGAACTCCGCGCTCACCGGCGCCGACCTGCTGTCGAGCGGCGCGACGCGCGCGGCGTTCGCGCTGTGCCGCCCGCCGGGCCATCACGCGGGCCGCGAGTACATGGGCGGCTATTGCTACCTGAACAACGCGGCGATCGCCGCGCAGCACTGCATCGCGCAGGGCGCGGCGCGCGTCGCGGTGCTCGACGTCGATTTCCACCACGGCAACGGCACGCAGGACATCTTCTACGACCGCGCGGACGTGCTGTTCGCGTCGATCCACGGCGAGGCGCCGGTGTCGTACCCGTACTTCTCCGGCTATGCGGACGAGCGCGGCATCGGCGCGGGCGAAGGGTTCAACCTGAACCTGCCGCTGCCCAAGGGCACGCTGTGGGACACTTACTCGGCCGCGCTCGACCAGGCGGCCGCCGCGATCGCCGCGCATGCACCCGACGCGCTCGTCGTCTCGCTCGGCGTCGATACCTTCGAGCACGACCCGATCAGCCATTTCCGGCTGCGCTCGCCCGACTACCTGCGCATCGGCGCGGCGCTCGCGCGCCTGAACGTGCCGACGCTGTTCGTGATGGAAGGCGGCTACATGGTCGACGAGATCGGCATCAACGCGGTCAACGTGCTGCTGGGATTCGAAGGGCGCGCGTAACGCGCGGCGCCGACCGTTTCAACGGCGGCCGTGCCCCGTGCCGGCCGCCGCAACCGTGGAGCAAAGGCATGACGCGATATCTGGATGTGACGAGCGTATCGACGCTCGTGGCCGAAGTCGGGATGACGCAGATCCTGACGACGATGGCCTCGTATATCGAGCAGGACTACCGGCGCTGGGAGACGTTCGAGAAGACCGCACGCCTCGCCAGCCATTCGACCGACGGCGTGATCGAGCTGATGCCGACGTCGGACGCGCGGCTGTATGCGTTCAAGTACGTGAACGGCCATCCGAAGAACACCAAGGCCGACCTGCTGACCGTGATGGCGTTCGGCGTGCTGGCCGACGTCGATACCGGCTATCCGCTGCTGCTGAGCGAGATGACGCTGACGACGGCGATCCGCACCGCCGCGACCTCCGCGCTGGTCGCACGCTTTCTGGCGCGCGCCGATGCGCGTTCGATGGCGCTGATCGGTAACGGCGCGCAGAGCGAGTTCCAGGCGATCGCGTTCCACGAGATGCTCGGCATCGACGAGCTGCGCGTGTTCGACATCGATCCGGCCGCGACCGACAAGCTGATCCGCAACCTCGCGCCGTTCGAGGGATTGCGCGTGATCCGCTGCGCGTCGGCGGCGGAGGCCGTGCGCGGCGCGGACATCGTGACGACGGTCACCGCCGACAAGACCAACGCGACGATCCTGACGCCGGACATGATCGAGGACGGGATGCACGTGAACGCCGTGGGCGGCGATTGCCCGGGCAAGACCGAGCTGCATGCGGACGTGCTGCGCCGCGCGCGCGTCGTCGTCGAATACGAGCCGCAGACACGCATCGAAGGCGATATCCAGCAGATGCCGGCGGATTTCCCGGTGATCGAGTTCGCGCGGATCGTGTCGGGCGCCGAGCCGGGCCGCGAATCGGATGCGCAGGTGACGGTGTTCGATTCGGTCGGCTTCGCGCTCGAGGATTTCTCGGCGCTGCGCTACCTGAACGCGGCGGCGCGCGAGCGCGAGATCGGCATCGAGCTCGACCTGATTCCCGCGCCGCGCGATCCGAAGGACCTGTACGGTGTCGCGACGCGCGGCGAGAACGCCGTGCTGCCGGCCGGGATGGGCCGTGCGGTGCAGGAAGCGCTGCACCATTGACCGCAACCGCTTCGTCATCCGAACCACAACACGTCCCGCATCGAACGGGGCCCACCAGACTGACCAGGAGACAGACATGCTTCGACATCCCATGACGGCACTCGCCGCGGCGGCCGCGCTCACGTGTGCGCTGTCCGCGCATGCGGACGAAATCGTACGCATCGGCCACGTCGCACCGCTGACCGGCGCGATCGCGCACCTCGGCAAGGACAGCGAGAACGGCGCGCGCCTCGCGGTCGAGGAAATCAATGCGAAAGGGCTGACGATCGGCGGCAAGAAGGTCACGCTGCAGCTCGACGCGCAGGACGACGCGGGTGATCCGCGCACCGCGACGCAGGTCGCGCAGCGGCTCGTCGACGACAAGGTCATCGGCGTCGTCGGCCATCACAACTCGGGCACGTCGATTCCGGCGTCGCGCGTCTATCGCGACGGCGGCGTCGTGCAGATCTCGCAGGCCGCGACCAACCCGACCTACACGCAGCAGGGCTTCAAGACGACCTATCGCGTGGTGGCGACCGATGCGCAGCAGGGGCCGGCGCTCGCGATGTATGCGGCGAAGAACATGGGCATCAAGACGGTGGCCGTGGTCGACGATTCGACCGCGTACGGGCAGGGCCTCGCGACCGAGTTCGAGAAGGCCGCGCAGGCCGCCGGGATGAAGGTCGTGTCGCGCGACGCGACCAACGACAAGGCGATCGACTTCCGCGCGATCCTCACGAAGATCAAGGGCGCGAACCCGGACGCGATCATGTACGGCGGCATGGATGCGACGGGCGGGCCGCTCGCGAAGCAGGCGCGCCAGCTCGGCATGCGCGCGAAGATCCTCGCCGGCGACGGCGTGTGCTCGACCGACCTGCCGAAGCTCGCGGGCCCGGCGTCTGACAACGTCGTGTGCTCCGAAGCCGGCATCGCGCTCGAGAAGATGCCGGGCGGCGCGGCGTTTGCGAAGCGCTACGAAGCGCGTTATCACCAGCCGATGCAGGTGTATGCGCCGTTCTCGTACGACGCCGTGAACATCATCGTCGACGCGATGAAGCGCGCGAACTCGACCGATCCGGCGAAGGTGCTGGCCGCGATGCCGGCGACCGACTACAAAGGCGTGATCGGCGAGACGAGCTTCACGCCGCAGGGCGACCTGAAGCACGGCGCGATTTCGGTGTTCACGTACAAGAGCGGCAAGAAGGCGCTGCTCGATATCGTGAAGATGTAACGCAGCACGAACCGGAATCGCGCGCCCACCGCAGGCGCAGACCTCGGGGCGCGATACCGGCGATCACGTCATGACCGACCACACCTGGCACGAGGCAGGGCGGCGGCAGCCAGTCGAACGCACGCTCGGCGATGAGCGGCGTCGACTGGCTGCGATGTAGCGACCGGAGCGATGCGCGGTCGATCCACGCGCAATGCGCGATCTTGTTCATCGGGTGCGCGATCGCGTCCGGAGCGATGTCGGCGAGAAACACGTGATGCCGCTTGTGCGTGCCGGCGATCCGGGACAGATGGCGGGCGTGGCCGCACCGAGCCCGGTTTCTTCGAGCAGCTCGCGGCGCGCGGCGTCGCGCAGCGATTCACCGGGGCGCGGCTTGCCGCCGGGTAGCGCCCAGCGGGCATTCAACCGCGCGACCGGCAGGATCCGGTCGCCGCGCCGGCAGAGAACGGTCGCACGTTCTTTCATGATGATTTCCTGATTGCAGGTCCGCACGTCGAATCGACGGGCAAAAAAACGCCGCCAGCAACGGGCGGCAAGGAACGGAGAGATTCACTGCCAGGGTGCCGGACGGAATGGCCGTCTCGTCCGGTATGGTCATTGTCGCGACGTCAGGCGGAGCGGTGAATCAGACGGGCCTGATTTGACGTGCGACAGCGCGCGAAACCGCATCGGACCGCCTCGAAACCGCGGGGGTGGCCCAGCCGCCAGCCTTGCGGCACAATCCGTTCAGCCGGCCCGCCCGCCGCGCATCGCACCCGACCGTTTTCCGGAAACCAACATGAACAATATCGAAGGCAATCGGCCGCCGCGTCGCGCATCCAAGATGCGGCTCGTGCTGCGTCAGTACTTCAACCTGCGTGAAGGGCAGGCCGATTACGCATCGATCGATCGCGACCTCCGTGCCGGGATCGGGCTGCGCGGCACGAATCTGTGGATCCTGATGTCGGCCATCGCGATCGCGTCGATCGGCCTCGACGTGAACTCGACGGCCGTGATCATCGGCGCGATGCTGATCTCGCCGCTGATGGGGCCGATCATGGGCCTCGGCTACGGGATCGGCATCTACGATTTCGGGCTGATTCGCCGGTCGCTGCAAAATCTCGGCATCGCGACGCTGATCAGCCTCGCGACGTCGACGCTGTACTTCTCGTTGAGCCCGCTCACGGGTGAGCATTCCGAACTGCTTGCCCGCACGTCGCCGAGCATCTGGGACGTGCTGATCGCGCTGTTCGGCGGCCTCGTCGGCATGGTCGGCGCGACCCGCAGCGAGAAGACCAACGTGATCCCCGGCGTCGCGATCGCGACCGCGCTGATGCCGCCGCTGTGCACGGCCGGCTACGGGCTCGCGCACGGCAGCCTGCAGTACTTTGCCGGCGCGTTCTACCTGTTCTCGATCAATTGCGTGTTCATTGCATTCGCGACGGTGATCGTCACGTGGGTGATTCGTGCGAAGCCGGTGGCACCCGTGGACGCCGCGGTGCAGCGCAACGTCCGGCGCTTCGTGCTGGCGGCGGTGCTGGCGACCGCGGTGCCGAGCGTCGTGCTGGCCTACCGTCTCGTGACGCAGGAAGTGTTCAACGCGCGCGCCGAGCAGTTCATCAAGACCGAACTGTCGTTGCCGTTGAGCGTGGTCGCGAGCAAGCACATCGATCCGGTCAAGCGGACCATCGACGCGGTGCTCGTCGGCCAGCGCGTCGACCAGCACCGCCTCGATGCGCTGTCGTCGAAGCTGCCCGGATACGGTCTGCCGCACGCGACGCTCGTCGTGCGCCAGGCCGGGGACGAGCGGATCGATGCGCGCGCGCTCGAAACGTCGTTGAAGGCGACGCTCGCGCAGCAGCTCGTCGAGGCGCAATCGGTCGCGCAGCAGGACGCGCAGGACAAGGACGATGCGATCGCGAAACTGCAGCGGCAGCTCGACGCGCAATCCGCCGACCGCGCGGAACTCGATCGGGTCGCGCATGAACTGAGCGTGCAGTATCCGCAGGTGCGGCAGGTTCGGTATGCGAATGCGTTCGAGTGGGATGGCGCCGCGAGCGCGCCGGGCGCGGACGCGGTGCCGACCTTCGTCGTGTCGACGGCGAAGCCGATGCCGCGCGCGGAACGCGCCCGGCTCGAAGCATGGCTGAAGGTGCGGCTGGGGCCGAAGCCGGTGCGGCTCGTCGTGGC
>NZ_JAAGPB010000198.1:0-14607 GCF_017104585.1 Burkholderia sp. Ac-20392 | reverse complement strand
GCGCGCCGACACGCGGCCACACGCTGACGGGCCTCGTGCTGTCGAGCCCGGCGCTCGCGCCAGGGCGCGACGTGCCGCGCTGGATGCTCGCGGTGAGCCGCGTCATCAGCCGCGTGTGGCCGACCTTCCCCGCGATCAAGATCGATGCGGCGCTGCTGTCGCGCGATCCGGCCATCGTCGCGGCCAATCGCGCCGATCCGCTCGTGCATCACGGCGCGGTGCCCGCACGCACCGGTGCGGAGATTCTCGACGCGATGGCTCGCATCGAAAGCGGCCGCGGTGGGCTGCGCGTTCCGGTGCTCGTCTATCACGGCACCGAGGACAAACTGACCGAGCCCGACGGCAGCCGGGCGTTCGGCGCGCGCGTCGGCTCGCCCGATCGCACGCTGACGCTGTACGAAGGCGGTTTTCACGAAACGATGAATGATCTCGAACGCGACCGCGTGATCGACGCGCTGATCGCGTGGATTCACGCACGCGCGCCAGCGCGCTGAGCGCGCCCGGCCCGGCCGGTCAATCGCTAATCAGATGCCGGCCAGCACGCGCAGGTGTGCGACGACGCTGCGCCCGAGCGCGGACAGGTTGTAGCCGCCTTCGAGGCAGCTCACGATGCGGCCCTGCGCATGCCGGCGCGCCACGTCGACGATCTGCGCGGTCAGCCATTCGAAGTCGGCTTCGACGAGGCCGAGGTTGCCGATGTCGTCCTCGCGATGCGCATCGAAACCCGCCGACACGAACAGCATCTGCGGCTTGAATGCATCGAGCCGCGGCAGCCAGAACATGTCGACGGCTTCGCGGATCGCCATCCCGTTGCTGCGTGCGGGCATCGGCAGGTTGACCATGTTCGGCGCCTGGTGATCGACGCCCGAAAACGGGTACAGCGGATGCTGGAAGAAACTGCACATCAGCACGCGTTCGTCGTTCGCGAATGCGGCCTCGGTGCCGTTGCCGTGATGCACGTCGAAGTCGATGATCGCGACTCGCTCGAGACCGTGTACGTCGAGCGCATGCCGCGCGGCGATCGCGACGTTGTTGAAGAAGCAGAAACCCATCGCACGCGCAGGCTCCGCATGGTGACCGGGCGGGCGCACGCCGCAGAATGCGTTCGCATAGCGGCCTTCGATCACCGCGTCGGTCGCCGCGATCGCGGCACCGGCCGCGCGCAGCGCCGCGCGCCACGTATCGCGGTTCATCAGCGTATCGGGATCGATCTCGACGTAGCCGTCGACCGGCGTCATGCTCCGGATGTAGTCGATGTGCGCCTGCGTATGCACGCGACCCAGCGCCACCTCGCTCGCGAACGGCGCGGTTTCGTGCACGATCAGGTCGTCGATGCGGCTTGCGATCAGTTGATCCTGGATCGCCGACAGGCGAGCCGGGCATTCCGGATGCCATTCCCCCATCTCGTGCAGCATGCAGTCGGGGTGCGTATAGAAAGCGGTTGCCATAAGCTGTCATCCACGGCGCACGGTGCGCCGCAGGTCTCCATCAATGATGTCCATCGTCTGCCGCGAATTCGCCGCTAACTTACCACAACGGGGGCCTGCCACGCCCCGGCACGCCGGATCCGTCGGGTATACTGCGCCGTACCCAATCGCCTCGTCCGCCCGCTTCGACATGAATTCCAGCAAGCCTGCCGCCCTTCTCTCCGCGCTGTTCCGTGTTCGCGTGTCGCTCGTTGCGACCGCGATGGTCGCGGCCTTCGGCACCGCGCCTGCCGGCGCGCAGACGCAACCCGCGAAGTCCGCGGGCAAGCTCGTCGCACAGGCCCAGCCGCAGCAGCCGACGCCGCAAGGCCAGACCTTCGAAGAGGAAATTGTTCCGCAGCGTTACGCGAACAACGCGAAGGTCGACGCATTCATCGACGACATGGTGAGCCGCAACGGCTTCGACTCCACCAGCCTGCATGCGCTGTTCTCGCGCATCAGCTATTCGGCGACGGCCGTCAAGCTCGTGAAGCCGGCCGCGTCGCCGACGGTCAAGAACTGGCGCGTCTATCGCTCGCGCTTCATCGAGCCGATCCGCATCAACGCGGGCGTGAAATTCTGGAAGGCGAACCAGGCAACGCTGCAGCGCGCATCCGAACAGTTCGGCGTGCCGCCCGAAGTGATCGTCGGCATCATCGGCGTCGAGACGATTTACGGCCGCTACATGGGCAATTTCCGCGTGCTCGACGCGCTGACGACGCTCACGTTCGACTATCCGGACACGCCGAATCGCGACAGCCGCCAGGCGACCTTCCGCAAGAACCTCGAGGACTTCCTGGTCTGGACGCGCGACAACCAGCTCGACCCGACCACCGTGCTCGGCTCGTATACGGGCGCAATCGGGATCCCTCAGTTCCTGCCGAGCAGCATCCGCGAATACGCGGTCGACTTCGACGGCACGGGCCATGTCGACCTGCGCAGCAGTCCAGTCGATGCGATCGGCAGCGTGGCGAACTACCTGAAGCAGCACGGCTGGGAAACCGACCGCCCGGTGGTCTGGCAGATCACGCCCGATACGGGCAGCCTGGGGATCGCCCAGGCCGCCGCCGACGGCCAGCCCGAACCGCACTGGGCGCTGTCGCAACTGCTGCGCGCGGGCATGACGCTGAACGAGCCGGCGGTCAACATCACCACCGAAGCCGGTACGCCCGTGACCGTGGTCGACCTGCCGTCGCCGGGGCGTGCGACCGAGTACATGCTCGGTCTCAAGAATTTCTACGTGCTGACGCGTTACAACCGCAGCTTCTTCTACGCGCTCACCGTGTACCAGCTTGGCGAGGCCGTGAAGGCACAGATGGAAGCGAGCGGCGCGCTTCAGCCGGCCACCGCCGACACCGAGTCGCAATAAGCATCGACCACCCAAAGAAAAAGCGCCGCAAATGCGGCGCTTTTTTATTGCATGCGCACGACGCGCGCCTGCCCGCGTTCAGGCAGGAAACACGCCCGTGGACAGGTAGCGGTCGCCGCGATCGCAGACGATGAACACGATCGTCGCATTCTCGACCTGACGCGCGATGCGCATCGCGACTTCGCATGCACCGCCCGACGAAATGCCCGCGAAGATGCCTTCGACCGACGCGAGCCGGCGCGCCATCGTTTCCGCCGCGGCCTGGCTCACGTTCTCGACGCGGTCGACGCGGCTGCGATCGAAGATGGTCGGCATGTACGCTTCCGGCCACTTGCGGATGCCCGGAATACGCGAACCGTCTTCCGGCTGCGCGCCGACGATCTCGATCGCCGGATTCTGTTCCTTCAGATAGTGCGACGTGCCCATGATCGTACCCGTCGTGCCCATGGCCGACACGAAGTGCGTGATGCGCCCTTCGGTATCGCGCCAGATTTCCGGGCCCGTCGCTTCGTAGTGCGCAATCGGATTGTCGGGGTTCGCGAACTGGTCGAGGATCACGCCCTTGCCTTCGCGCTGCATCTGGTCCGCGAGATCGCGTGCCAGCTCCATCCCGCCCTTCACCGGCGTCAGGATGATTTCGGCACCGTAGGCGGCCATGCTCTGGCGGCGCTCGACCGACAGGTCCTCCGGCATGATCAGCACCATCTTGTAGCCGCGGATCGCCGCGGCCATCGCGAGTGCGATACCCGTGTTGCCGCTGGTCGCCTCGATCAGCGTATCGCCCGGCTTGATGCGCCCGCGCGCCTCGGCCTTGCTGATCATCGACAGTGCCGGACGATCCTTCACGGAACCGGCCGGATTGTTGCCTTCGAGCTTCGCGAGCACCACGTTGTTGCGCGCGCGGATTTCGTCGTCCGGCAAGCGGACCAGTTGGACGAGCGGCGTATTGCCGATCGTGTCTTCGATAGTTTTGTAAGCCATGGATATACCGTGAGTACGAGGCCGATCAATCAATCGATTGTAAACCAGCACCGCGGCTCGCGCCGGCAACCCCATTGCGACGATGGAATACGCGTGCCGTGCAATGCGTGGCCGCCCTACGCCGTGCCCACGCAAAAAACCCGCGGCATGCCGCGGGAAGCCGTCGCAACGACGGCGACTGAAGGAGCTCGTTGTCGGCCGTGCGCGGCGCGTTACTTCTGTGCGGTGCGGGCGGGTGGCGTCGCAGGCTTAGCCGGCTTGCCCACGGCCGGCAGCGCGGCACTCGTGCCGGCCGCGCCGATCGTCAGCCCTTCCTGCTGAAGCCGCTCGACGGTATGACCGCCCATGCCTTTCACGCGTGATGCGAGATCGTCCGCATTCCTGAACGGACCGCGTGCGCCGCGCTCGTCGAGAATCGCCTTCGCTCGTGCCGGGCCGATGCCCTTGATGCCGATGAGCGCGTCCTCGTTCGCGGTGTTGACGTCGACGGCCGCCCAGGCCGACGCGATCGTGCCGAGCATTGCCGCTGCGGCCAACCATTTCCTGATCATGTGCTGGATCTCCGATGAATACGGCCGGCGGCTGCCGACCGTGAGACCCAGTCTATCGATGCAACGCTTCCGCTTAAACCTGGCCGGATAGCCAACGCACGTAGCGATCGACGCCTTCCTGCACGGTCAGGAACGGTGCGTCGTAGCCGGCCGCGCGCAGCTTCGTCTGGTCGGCCTGCGTGAAGCACTGGTACTTTCCGCGCAACGCATCGGGGAACGGCACGTATTCGATCAGCCCCTGCTCGACCTGCTGCGCGAGCGTCAGCGGCGGCTGGTTGTCGAGCGCACGCAGCGTATTCACGACCGACGACGCGATATCGTTGAACGGCTGTGCACGGCCCGTGCCGAGGTTGAAGATCCCCGACTTCTCCGGATGATCGAAGAAGAACAGGTTCACCTTCGTCACGTCCTCGACCGACACGAAGTCACGCGTCTGCTCGCCCGGTGCATAGCCGTTGTACTCGCCGAACAGCTTCACCTTGCCTTCCGCGCGGAACTGGTTGAAGTTGTGGAACGCGACCGACGCCATGCGCCCCTTGTGCGTCTCGCGCGGGCCGTACACGTTGAAATAGCGGAAGCCGGCGATCTGGCTCTTCGCGGTCGGCAGCACGCGACGGATCACCTGGTCGAACAGGAACTTCGAATAGCCGTAGACATTCAGCGGCGCCTCGACGTCACGCTCTTCGATGAAACGCGTCGAGCCGCCGTAGATCGCCGCCGACGACGCGTACAGGAACTGCGTGCCCTGCGCGAGGCAGGTGTCGAGCACCGCACGGCTGTAGCGGAAGTTGTTGTCCATCATGTAGCGGCCGTCGGTTTCCATCGTGTCCGAACAGGCGCCTTCGTGGAACACCGCGCGTACCTTGCCGAAATCGCCGCGTGCGAAGCGTTCGACGAATTCCGTCTTGTCCAGATAGTCGTCGATCTCGCAATCGACGAGATTCCGGAACTTGTCCGCGCGCGTCAGGTTGTCGACCGCGATGATGCGCGTCTCGCCGCGCTCGTTGAGCGCCTTGACGATGTTCGCGCCGATAAAACCGGCTGCGCCGGTGACGATGAGGGTCATGATCGTCCTGCCTGAAAAGTGCGAGCCATGCGTGCGGCGCGCTCGTCGCGCCACCGCATGCGCTCAGTGAAACAGTTCGTCGTAGTCCACCGTGGCCGTGCCGAGCTTGCCGA
Source organism: Burkholderia sp. Ac-20392 (assembly GCF_017104585.1). Taxonomy (NCBI): domain Bacteria; kingdom Pseudomonadati; phylum Pseudomonadota; class Betaproteobacteria; order Burkholderiales; family Burkholderiaceae; genus Burkholderia; species Burkholderia sp. Ac-20392. Next base: position 9,061 of record NZ_JAAGPB010000198.1, on the reverse strand, counting down.
CCACGATGCCTGCCGCGCGATTCGCGAGCACGACGGCGTCGACGAGCGGCACACCCGCGCCGAGCATCGTCGCGACCGTCGCGATCACGGTATCGCCCGCGCCCGACACGTCGAACACCTCGCGCGCAAGCGCCGGTGCGTGCAATTCGCCGGTGGCGGAAAACAGCGTCATCCCTTCTTCCGAACGCGTGAGCAGCAGCGCGTCGATGCCGAGTTCCGCGCGCAGTTTCGCGACGCGCGCGCGCAGATCGTCTTCCGACTTCCACTGCCCGACCACTTCGCGCAGTTCCGCGCGATTCGGCGTGATCAGGGACGCGCCGCGATAGCGTGCCCAGTCGTCGCCCTTCGGGTCGACGAGGACGGACTTGCCGGCCGCACGCGCCTTCTCGATCATCGTCGTGACGTGCGTCAGGCCGCCTTTCGCGTAATCCGACATCAGCACGACGTCGTGCTGCGGCAGCAGCGCATCGAAGCGCGCGAGCCCCGCGAGCAGCACCTCGTGCGTCGGCATGGCTTCGAAGTCGACGCGCAGCAGTTGCTGCTGGCGCGCGAGCACGCGCAGCTTGATCGTGGTCGGCAGCGCCGGGTCGCGCTCGAGATGCGGCGTCACGCCGCTGCTGCCGAGCAGCTCGACGATCCGCTCGCCGGGTTCGTCGCAACCGACGACGCACAGCAACCCGGCCTGGCCGCCGAGCGTCACGGCGTTGCGCGCGACGTTGGCTGCCCCGCCGAGACGTTCTTCCTGACGCTGCACGTGCACGACCGGCACCGGCGCTTCAGGCGAAATGCGATCGACGTTGCCAAACCAGTAGCGGTCGAGCATCACGTCGCCGACGACAAGCACGCGCGAGCGCGCGAGCTGCTCGCGCGGCACCGGAACGACTTCGCGGAGAGTATTCATCGTGTGGTCAGCCACGGGTGGACGACTGGGGATCGACATACGGCCGGCCGATCGCGTAGTAGTCGATGCCCAGTTCGGCCATCGCATCCGGCTCATAGAGGTTGCGACCGTCGAAGATCACCGGCGCCTTCAGTTCGGCCTTCAGGCGCGTGAAGTCGGGGCTCCGGAATTCCTTCCATTCGGTCACGATCACGAGCGCGTCCGCGCCCGTCACGGCGATGTCCTGCGACTCGACGAGATGCAGCCGCGCCAGCGCGTCCGGATCGTTGCCGAAATCGAGCGCGAACACGCGCTGTGCCTCGTCGACCGCGACCGGATCGTACGCACGTACGGTCGCGCCGCGTTCGAGCAGCGCGGCGATCAGGCGGCGGCTCGGCGCCTCGCGCATGTCGTCGGTGTTCGGCTTGAACGCCAGGCCCCAGACCGCGAACTCGCGGCCGGTCAGGTCGGCGCCGAAACGCTGCTCGATCTTTCCGATCAGCACGTCCTTCTGCGCATGGTTGGCCGCCTCGACGGCTTCCAGGATGCGCAGCGGCTGGCCGTTCTCGCCGGCGGTGCGAATCAGCGCCTGGACGTCCTTCGGGAAGCACGAGCCGCCGTAGCCGACGCCGGCGTACAGGAAGTGATAGCCGATGCGCGGATCGGAGCCGATCCCGCGGCGCACGGCCTCGATGTCCGCGCCGACCTTGTCGGCGAGATTCGACATCTCGTTCATGAACGAGATGCGCGTTGCGAGCATCGCGTTCGCCGCATATTTCGCGAACTCGGCCGAACGAACGTCCATGTAAATCGTGCGCTCGTGGTTGCGGTTGAACGGCGCGTAAAGCTTTTTCATCTTCTCGCGTGCGATCGTGCCCGTCTCGTCGTCGTCGACGCCGATGATGATCCGGTCCGGACGCATGAAGTCTTCGACCGCGGCGCCTTCCTTCAGGAACTCCGGGTTCGACACGACCGAGAAGCGATGCGCGACGCTGCCTGCCAGACCGCGAGCGGCGAGCGCCTCGTCGACCACGCCGCGCACGCGCTGCGCGGTGCCGACCGGCACCGTCGACTTGTCGACGATCACCTTGAAGCCCGTCATGTAGCGGCCGATGTTGCGCGCGGCTTCGAGCACGTACTGCAGGTCGGCCGAGCCGTCCTCGTCGGGCGGCGTGCCGACGGCGATGAACTGGATCTCGCCGTGCGCGACGCTCGCCTCGATGTCGGTCGAGAAGCGCAGGCGCCCGGCCGCGCGGTTGCGCGCGATGATGTCCAGCAGCCCCGGTTCATGAATCGGCATCCCGCCGTTGTTCAGGATGTCGATCTTGCGCGGATCGACGTCGAGACAGAAGACGTCGTGACCGATCTCTGCGAGGCAGGCGCCCGTGACGAGACCGACATAGCCGGTGCCGATGATGGTGATTTTCATAGATGTTCCGGTACTTCCCGGTAATTGACTAACTTGGCCGCCGGGACGAGCCCGGCGGCAACCGCAGCGCGTCGGCTCCGCGTGCCGGGATCAACCCGGCATCGCAGGTTCGACGCGGCGCGGCGCATAGGTTTCCCAGCCGCTGCATCCGGGGCACTGCCAATAGAAGAGCCGTGCCCGGAAACCGCAATTCTGGCACGTATACCGTGGCAGATTCTTCGTACGCTGCTTGATCAGCGCACGCATCATTTCAAGTTCCTTACGACGCGGTTCGTCGGCCGCGGCGATTTGCGCATCGAGCAGATGCAGCATCCCCGACAGGTTCGGCGACTTTTCCATCTGCGTGCGCGCGAGCGTGTGCGCCGCATCCTGGCCACGCAACCCCGCGATGTGCTGGTACGCGATGTCGAGCAGGTCATTCGACGGATAGCGGTCGATATAGCCCATCAGCAGCTCGGCGCCTTCGGCGTTCTTGCCGAGCGCGACATACGCCTTCATCAGCTTGTCGGCGACGAGCGGCAGGTATGCCGGATTCTGCGCTTCGACGCGCTTCCAGTGCTCGATCGCGGCCGCGTGGTTGCCCTCCGCTTCCGCCGCGTCGCCGGACAGCACCGTCGCGCGCACGTTCTGCGGGTTCACGGTCAGCGCCAGGCGCAGCTGCTCGGCTGCCGCTGCCGCGTTCTTGCGCTGCAGCGCATCCTGCGCGAGTTCGCAGTGGAACTGGGCGATTTCGACGCCGAGCGGCTTGTCGCTCATCGACTCGATGCGCTGCGCCGTATCGATCGACTTGTTCCAGTCCTTCTCGATCTCGTAGATCGTCAGCAGCGCCCGCTGCGCGCCGAGCGCGTAATCGCCGTCGGCGAGCTTGTGAAACGCCTCTTCGGCACGATCGAGCAGGCCGGCTTTCAGGAAATCCTGGCCGAGCTCGTACAGCGCGTGGTCGCGCTCATTGACCGGCAGGTCCGTGCGGCTCAGCAGGTTCTGGTGCACGCGGATCGCGCGGTCGGTCTCGCCGCGGCGGCGAAACAGATTGCCGAGCGCGAAGTGCAACTCGACTGTCTCGGGGTCGAGCTTGGCGACCTCGATGAACGCGTCGATCGCCTTGTCGGGTTGTTCGTTCAACAGAAAATTCAGGCCGCGAAAATACGATCGCGGCAGGTTGGCACTCTCCGACAGGAGATTCTTCAGGTCATAGCGTGACGCTGCCCAACCAAGCGCGAACGCGACCGGAATCGCGAGCAACCACCAGAAATCCAGATCCATGCGAAATATCGAAGCAGAGACGAAAACCGCGCGATGATCGCGCGGCGTCCGTGTTAAATGACGGGCGGCATCGGCGGCTGGTCGATGACGGCCGGCGTTTCGCGCGCCGCACGCAGATCGCGCTTCAGGCGCCCGTTCTCGAGGCGCAGGCGGAAGATCGAAGGCAACGCGGACAGCAGGCCGGCCAGCAGCCCAACGGCGAAGAACGCCAGGCCGATCAGGATCAGCGGCGCTTGCCATGAATAGCCGGCAACGAAATTCAGCGTCGCGGTTTGCGTATTGGCCAGCGCAAGCACCAGCAGCAGCACGAACACCAATACCCGGATCAGCCAGACGATAAACTTCATGAAGCCCTCTCTTTGTTGAGGTTTGCCGCGGCGCGCGACTCCCCTTCGTCGCACCGAATCGACCCGTATTGTAAAGGATGCGTTTCCGCGGCTGCGCAGATCCTGCGTGACCCCGTTGCGCGACGATCGCCGGAAATGAAAAAAGCGCCCGCAGGGGGCGCTTTTCTTTTCAGCCTTCGCCGGATGGGTTCCGGGCAAATCGGATGACGCTTAACGCTCGTCGTCCGGATCGTCAGCCTTCAGCGGTTCACCGGCGCGGCCGTCGACGCGTTCGCGCAATTCCTTGCCAGGCTTGAAGTGCGGCACGAATTTCTCGGGCACCTGCACTTTCTCCCCTGACTTCGGGTTGCGTCCGACGCGCGCCGGGCGACGGTTGAGGCCAAAGCTGCCGAAACCCCGAATTTCAATGCGATGCCCTTTCGCCAGGGCGTCAGACATCGCATCGAGCATCGTTTTCACCGCGAAATCCGCATCCTTGAGGACAAGTTGCGGAAATCGCGATGCTAGCTGCGCGACCAACTCGGATTTGGTCATACTTCAGCAGACCTCGTGAGGCTTACTGGTTCTGGCCGTCGAGCTTCGCCTTCAGCAGCGCGCCGAGGTTGGTCGTACCGGTCGCAGCAGCGCTGGAGTCCGACTGCAGGCCGCGGATCGCTTCCTGTTGTTCAGCCGAATCCTTTGCCTTAATCGACAGGTTGATGCCGCGCGACTTGCGATCGATGTTGATCACCATCGCGTTGACCTTGTCGCCTTCCTTCAGCACGTTGCGTGCATCTTCGACGCGATCCTGCGAGATTTCCGACGCACGCAGGTAGCCTTCGATGTCACCCGTCAGCGTGACGACCGCACCCTTCGCATCGACCGTCTTCACGACGCCGTCGACGATCGAGCCCTTGTCGTTCATTGCAACGTAGTTGCTGAACGGGTCGCCTTCGAGCTGCTTGATGCCGAGCGAAATACGTTCCTTCTCGACGTCGATACCGAGCACGATTGCTTCGACTTCGTCGCCCTTCTTGTACTTGCGAACCGCTTCTTCGCCAGCTTCGCTCCACGACAGGTCCGACAGGTGGACCAGGCCGTCGATGCCGCCCGGCAGACCGATGAACACGCCGAAGTCGGTGATCGACTTGATTGCGCCCGTGATCTTGTCGCCCTTCTTGAAGTTGCGGCTGAAGTCATCCCACGGATTCGGCTTGCACTGCTTCATGCCGAGGCTGATACGACGACGGTCTTCGTCGATCTCGAGGACCATGACTTCGACTTCGTCGCCCAGCTGGACAACCTTCGACGGAGCAACGTTCTTGTTGGTCCAGTCCATTTCCGACACGTGGACAAGGCCTTCGATGCCCGATTCCACTTCGACGAATGCGCCGTAGTCGGTGATGTTCGTGACCTTGCCGAACAGGCGCGTGCCCGACGGGTAACGGCGCGAGATGCCTTCCCACGGATCGTCGCCCAGTTGCTTGATGCCCAGCGAGACGCGGTTCTTCTCTTGGTCGAACTTGAGGATCTTCGCGGTGACTTCCTGGCCAACCGACAGGACTTCGCTCGGGTGACGCACACGACGCCATGCGATGTCGGTGATGTGCAGCAGGCCGTCGATGCCGCCGAGGTCGACGAACGCGCCGTAGTCGGTGATGTTCTTGACCACGCCGTTGACGATCGCGCCTTCCTTCAGCGTCTCGAGCAGCTTCGCGCGCTCTTCGCCTTGGGTTGCTTCGATCACTGCACGACGCGACAGCACGACGTTGTTACGCTTGCGATCGAGCTTGATCACGCGGAACTCGAGCGTCTTGCCTTCGTACGGGGTCGTGTCCTTGACCGGACGCGTGTCGACCAGCGAACCCGGCAGGAACGCGCGGATGCCGTTGACCATCACGGTCATGCCGCCCTTCACCTTGCCGGTGATCGTGCCGGTGACGAGTTCGTTGTTGTCGAGAGCCTTTTCCAGCGACAGCCACGATGCAAGGCGCTTCGCCTTGTCGCGCGACAGGATCGTGTCGCCGTAGCCGTTTTCGAGTGCGTCGATTGCGACGGACACGAAATCGCCCGACTGCACCTCAACCTCGCCCTGATCGTTCAGGAATTCCTCGATCGGAATGTAAGCCTCGGACTTCAGGCCTGCATTGACGACCACGAAGTTGTGGTCGACGCGCACGACTTCGGCGGAAATCACTTCGCCGGCGCGCATGTCTTGGCGGGTCAGCGACTCTTCGAACAGAGCCGCGAAAGATTCAGTATTCGGGGTAGAGGTTTGCAGGTCGGACATAAAAATCTGATTGTGCATGGATCGCTGTGCCACGCCGGCCGGAATGGCAGGCTGAAAGGGCCAGATCGAGGTCCACACGGGGTTAAGGGTTCGAAACACGCTCCGCACTTACACGCGCGGAGCACCTACCGCTACCCGCCTTTTCAGGCGGGCTGGCCGAGCGCCCGGTACCACTGCAGCACCTGGTCGACCGCTTCATCGACCGAAAGTGCCGACGTATCGAGCAGCTTGGCATCTGCCGCGGGCTTCAGCGGCGCGGCCGCGCGATTGCTGTCGCGCGCGTCACGTTCACGAAGATCCCGGAGCAAGTCATCTATATTAGCAGAAAAACCTTTTTGCATCAATTGCTTATGCCGTCTGGTCGCGCGCGCCTCCGCGCTGGCCGTCAGGAACACCTTCAGCACGGCATCCGGGAAGATCACGGTGCCCATGTCGCGCCCGTCTGCAACGAGGCCCGGCGTCTTGCGGAACGCGCGCTGGCGCGCGACGAGCGCGGTGCGCACCGGCCCGTGCACGGCGATCGCCGACGCGCGGTTGCCGACCGCTTCGGCGCGGATGTCGTTCGATACATCGACGCCGTCGAGCTGCGCACAGCCTTCGCGGAACGTGATGTGGAGATCGTCGATCAGCTTCACCAGCGCGTCGATGTCCTCCGCCTCAATGCCGTAGCGCACGCTCGCAAGCGCGGCGAGGCGGTACAGCGCGCCGCTGTCGAGCAGGTGGAAGCCAAGATGCGCGGCAACGAGCGCGGCGACGGTGCCCTTGCCGGAAGCAGTCGGGCCGTCGATCGTGATGACGGGAGTCGGGTGAAAGGGTCGGGTCGATTTCATCAGAACAGTGGGGTCAGGCTTTGGCGAGCGCGGCGAAGCGGTCGAAATAGTCGGGGAACGTCTTGCCGACGCACTTCGGATCGTTGATCCGCACGGGCACGCCGCCCAGGCTGACGAGCGAGAAGCACATCGCCATCCGGTGATCGTCGTACGTGTCGATCGCCGCGTTCGGCGTGAGCTTTTCCGGCGGCGTGACGACGAGGTAGTCAGGGCCTTCCTCGATGATCGCGCCGACCTTGCGCAACTCGGTCGCCATCGCGGCGATGCGGTCGGTTTCCTTCACGCGCCAGCTCGCGATGTTGCGCAGCGTGCTCGTGCCGTTCGCGAACAGCGCCGCGACCGCGATGGTCATTGCCGCATCGGGGATCAGGTTGAAGTCCATGTCGATCGGCTCGAGCTTGCCGTGGTCGTGGCCGATGCCGCGCACGTCGATCCAGTCGTCGCCCATCGTCACGTTCGCGCCCATATGCATCAGCGCGTTCGCGAAGCCGACATCGCCCTGGATGCTCGCACGCCCCACGCCTTCGACGCGCAGCGGCCCGCCGCCAAGCGCGCCGGCCGCGAGGAAGTACGATGCGGACGACGCATCGCCCTCGACCATGATCCGCCCCGGCGAGCGGTAGCCGACGCCGGCCGGCACGACGAAACGCTGCCAGCCGTCGCGCTCGACGGTCACGCCGAAGCGCTCCATCAACCGGATCGTGATGTCGATGTACGGCTTCGAGATCAGCTCGCCGTCAACCTCGACCACGATCTTGCCGTCCTTCGCCTTCACGAGCGGCAGCGTCATCAGCAGTGCCGTGAGGAACTGGCTCGACACGTCGCCGCGCACGCGAATCGGCGCATCGACGGAAATGTTCGCGGGCTTGATCCGCAGCGGCGGGTAGCCTTCGGTCAGTTCGTAGTCGATCTGGGCGCCGATCTGCCGCAGGCCGTCGACGAGATCGCCGATCGGCCGCTCGTGCATGCGCGGCACGCCGTGCACGCGATAGTCGCCGCCATTCACCGCGAGCGCAGCGGTCAGCGGCCGCACGGCCGTGCCCGCATTGCCGAGGAACAGGTCGGCCGTCTTCGCCGTGAATGCGCCGCGCGTGCCCGCGACGACACAGGTGTCGCCGTCGCGCGCGAGCTTCACCCCGAGCTTGCCGAGTGCGTCGAGCATCACGCGCGTGTCGTCGGAGTCGAGCAGGTTGGTGATCGTCGTTTCGCCTTCGGCAAGCGCCGCGAGCAGCAGCACGCGGTTCGAAATGCTCTTCGAGCCTGGCAGGCGCACGGTGCCCGATGCGCTGGAGTACGGGCCGAGATCGAGATAGTCCATGGGAATCGTCCTGTTATTTCTTGACCGGTTCGACAGCGGGCGCACCGCCGCGCTCCTGCCATGCCTTGCGCGCAGCGCGCGAGCGCGTGAACACCGCTTCGAGCGCCGCACCGTCGCCGGTGTCGATCGCCGCGCGAAGCCGCGTGAGCACGCGCGTATAGCCGTCGAGTTCGTCGAGCAACGCCGCGCGGTTCGCGACGCACACGTCGCGCCACATCTCTGGGCTCGACGCCGCGATGCGCGTGAAATCGCGGAAGCCGCCCGCCGCGTACGAGAATTTGAGTTCCGCGTCGGCCTCGCCGAGGATCTGCTCGACGAGCGCGAACGACAACACGTGCGGCAGATGGCTGATCGACGCAAACACGCGGTCGTGCTGCTCCGTGCTCATCGTGCGCACGTCGGCGCCGGTCGCACGCCACATCGCGTCGATCCGCGCGACCGATTCGGCTGCGTTCTCCGGCAGCGGGCACAGCACGACGTTGCGGCCGACGTACAGATCCGGCAACGCGGCCTCGACGCCGCTCGACTCGCGACCGGCGATCGGATGCCCCGGCACGAACTGCGCGATCCGCTCACCGAGCGCTTCGCGCGCGGCCGCGACGACATCGGACTTGGTGCTGCCCGCATCGGTGACGATCGTCGCCGCTTCAAGCCAAGGCGCGATGCGCGCGAGCAACGGACCCGTCTGCGCGACGGGCGCCGCCAGCAGCACGAGATCGGCGCCA
>NZ_JAAGPB010000197.1:0-14922 GCF_017104585.1 Burkholderia sp. Ac-20392 | reverse complement strand
CCGCGAGCAGGCGGCGCGCGGGCGAATCGTCAGGCGTAGTCGGCGGCCATCACGGCCTGCGGTGCGACGCGCAGGATCGGCGCGGCTTCGTGGCGCTCGACGTGCGTCATCGCCGCACCGAACAGCACCAGGCGATAGCCGACCGCGTAAATCGGGATGATGCGCAGGTTCTTGTCGTGATCGAGTTGCAGCTTCGAACGGATACGCGAGATATGGGTGTCGAGCGTGCGCGACGACACGCCGAGTTCACGGCCCCACACGGCTTCCTGGATTGCCTGCCGCGGCACGATCTTGTTCATGTTGTCGAGCAGGAATTCGACGACGTCGAATTCGCGCGGCGTGACTTCAATGATCTTGTGGTCGATTTCGATCGTGCGGCGCACGAAGTTGATTTTTATGTTGTCGATGTACAGGTATTTGCAATCCATGGTGGCCCTCGCATGTCCATAAAGGAGTGTTTGCGAGACCTATGCTGCAACTTCCGGGCCAGGGACTGCATCGTCAGGGATCGACAGCGGACGGCACCGCTGCGGGCGGCGCGGCAGCCTTGAATTTAAAAGAATTTTTAACGAGAGGCGCGGGTCGGATAAAAAAGGGGCCGGGGCAACGGTGAAGGATTGTTACGTAGCATCGGCGGGCGACGTTACGGGCGTTACGTCCGACGTAACGTGCGGGGGCGGGGCGGGGCGGGGAGTGGCGGCCGGCGGAGCGTCGCCGCGGCCGAATGGCGAACCCGACATCGAATCCTGCGGGAATCGACGGGTTCTCTATACGGATCAAGGTGTTACAGGCGATTTTTGCCGGCATCGAACGCTACATCGGCCGCATCCAGAAAAAACGCCGGCCGCAAGGCGTTTCCGCCCCGCGGCCGGCGTTCCGGCCCTTCATCAAGCCTTCGCGCTATCCGCCGAATCGAACGGCAGCACGTAATGCCGCTTGCCCGTCGCCGCGAAGATCGCGTTCGCGACAGCCGGCCCGACCGGCGCGACGCCCGGCTCGCCGACCCCGGTCGGTGCTTCGGCCGACGGCACGATATGCACCTCGACCTTCGGCATCTCGGCCATCCGCAGCACGTGGTAGCCGTCGAAGTTGCGCTGTTCGACCTGGCCATCCTTCAGCGTGATCGCGCTGTGCATCACCGCGCCGAGCCCGAAGCCGATGCCGCCCTCCATCTGCGCGGCGACGATGTCGGGATTGATCGCGATCCCGCAATCGACCGCGCACACCACGCGCTCGACCTTCACCTTGCCGTCCGCGTCGACCGATACCTCGGCCACCTGCGCGACATAGCTCTTGAACGCCTCGGCGACCGCGATCCCGCGCCCGCGGCCCTTCGGCAGCGGCTTGGCCGGATCCCAGCCGGCCTTCTGCGCGGCCAGGTCCAGCACCGCGCGCATGCGCGGCTCCTTCGCGAGCAGGTCGCGGCGGAACGCGTACGGATCCTTGCCCGCCGTGTGCGCGGCTTCGTCGATGAACGCCTCGACCGCGTAGGCCGTGTGCGAGCTGCCGACCACGCGCCACCACAGCACGGGCAGGCCGACCTTGGTGGTGGTGAGCTCGACCGACACGTTCGGCACCGCGTACGGCAGGTTCGCCGCCCCCTCGACCGAGGTGGCGTCCACGCCGTTCTTCACCATGAACGCCTCGAACGGCGTGCCGGCGAGGATCGACTGGCCGACGATCCGGTGGCGCCAGCCGACCAGCTTGCCGTCCGCGGTCAGCCCCGCGTCGAGCTTGTGGAAGTACATCGGCCGGTAGAAGCCGCCCTGGATGTCGTCCTCACGGGTCCACTGCAGCTTGACGGGCTTGCCGTCCGCGCCGAGCGCCTTCGCGATCGACACGGCCTCGACCACGTAGTCCGACCACGCATTCGCGCGCCGGCCGAAGCTGCCGCCTGCGTACAGCGTGTGGATCTGCACCTGCTCGGGCGTCAGGCCCGCCGTCGTTGCCGCGTTGGCCTGGTCGACCGTCTGGAACTGGTCGCCGGCCCAGATCTCGCAGCTGTTCGCCGTCAGCTTGACGACCGCGTCAAGCGGCTCCATCGGCGCGTGCGCGAGATACGGGAATTCGTACGTCGCGCTGATCTTGCGCGCCGCACCCGTGATCGCCGCATCGGCGTCGCCGTCCTTGCGTGCCGACGTGCCCGGCTTGTCGGCGAGTTGCCGGTATTCGCGCATGATCTCGTCCGAGCCGCGCTTTTCGGCGTTCGCTTCGTCCCATTCGACCTTCAGCGCGTCGCGGCCCTGTTTCGCGGCCCAGAAGCCGGTCCCGACGACCGCGACGCCACCGGGCACCTGCACGACCGACACGACACCCGGCACGGCCTTGGCCGCCGTCGCGTCGAACGACTTCACCTTCGCGCCGAAGCGCGGCGGGCGCTGCAGCAACGCGACGCGCATGCCGGGGAAGGTGGTGTCGAGCGTGAAATGCGCGGTGCCGTTCGATTTCGCCGACGCGTCGACGCGCGGAATCCGGTGACCGATCAGCTTGAAATCGGCCGGCTGCTTCAGCGTGACCTTGTCGGGCACCGGCAGCTTCGACGCATCGGCGACGAGCGTGCCGTACGCGGCCGTCTTGCCGCTCTTTGCATGCGTGACGACGCCATTGGCCGTCGTCAGCTCGCTCGCCGGCACTTTCCAGCGGGCCGCCGCGGCCGATACCAGCATCGCGCGGGCCTTGCCGCCCGCTTCGCGCAGTTGCTGCCACGAGTTCGACATGGCCGAGCTGCCGCCCGTACCCTGCATCGTGCCGAACGCGAGGTTCGCGTAGCGTTTCGCATCGGCGGGCGCGCTTTCGACGCGCACGTGCGACCAGTCGGCGTCGAGCTCCTCGGCGACGATCGTCGCGATGCCCGTATACGCGCCCTGGCCCAGCTCGACGTGCTTCGCGATGACCGTGACGGCGCCGTCGGGCGTGATGCGCAGGAACGCATTCGGCGCGAAGTCGGCGGCGGGTGTGGTCGCCGCCAGCGCGCGACGGCCGAGGCCGGCCCATTCGAAGCCGATGGTCAGGCTGACGGCGGCCGCGGCGCCGGCGGCCTTGAGGAACGTGCGGCGCGACGGACGCACCGAACCGGTGTTGTCGAGTTCGATCGTCATGGTCAGGCTCCCAGCGTCGCGGCCGCGTCGTGGATCGCTGCCCGAATCCGGGCGTAGGTCGCACAGCGGCACAGGTTGCCGTTCATCGCGGCGTCGATGTCCGCGTCGGTCGGCTTCGGGTTTTGTTCGAGCAGCGCGGTGGCCGACATGATCTGGCCGGACTGGCAGTAGCCGCACTGCGGCACCTGCAGCTTGACCCAGGCGGCCTGCACGGCGTGCGCGGGCTTGCTCTGCAGGCCTTCGATCGTCGTGATGTGCTTGCCCGCGATGCCGGCGAGCGGCAGCACGCACGAGCGGACGGCCTGGCCTTCGAGATGCACGGTGCACGCGCCGCACTGCGCCATGCCGCAGCCGAACTTCGTGCCGGTCAGTCCCGCGTGTTCGCGAATCGCCCAGAGGACGGGCATCGACGGATCGGCGTCGAGCGTGACGTTCTTGCCGTTCAGGACAAACGAGGTAGGCATTTTGATTGTCTCCGTGGGGAAAACCCGGCATGCGCCCGGTTAGCGGGCAGTGTGCGCGAGCAGCCGATTTTTGCGTCTACCCAATCCTGCAAATTTATTGAACAATCCTGCAAATCCCCGGCAGGTCACGGGTGGTTTCGCTATGCTCCCGCGACATGAGGAAATCTATCGAGGAAGCGTCATGGACTTGACCGATATCGTGGCGTCGCGCGAATCCGGGCGGCGCGAGCTGGCGATGCTGATCAGCCGTTTCGCACCGGCGGACGGCTCGCAATCGACGGCCGTGCCGGGTTTGATGCTGCACCGGCACTCGCGGCCGGTCGATATGGGCTGCGGCGTGTCGCGGGCCGCACTCGTGATTGCCGCACAGGGCGCGAAGCGCGTGATCGTGGCCGGCCAGGCTTACGAGTACGACGCGCACAATTGCCTGATTACATCGATCGACTTGCCAATCCTGTCGCGCGTGACCCGCGCGTCGCCGGACGCGCCGTACCTGTGCCTGTCGCTGACGCTCGATCCGCAGCGCATCGTCGAGCTCGCGGCCGAGATGCGGCTGCCCGAACCCGATGCGGGCCCGGAAGGCGAGGGGATCGCGCTCGCCGAGCTGACGCCGCCGCTGCTCGATGCCGCGCTGCGGCTGATGCGGCTGCTCGATACGCCGGCCGACATTCCGGTCGTCGCGCCGTTGATCGAAAAGGAATTGCTGTACCGGCTGATGACGAGCGGGCAGGGCACGCGGCTGCGGCACATGGCGATCGCGGGCAGCCAGACGCACCGGATCGCACGCGCGATCGAATGGATCCGCGATCACTTCGCGGAGCCGATGCGCGTCGAGTCGCTCGCGCAGGCGGTCAACATGAGCGTGTCGTCGCTGCACCATCATTTCAAGCACGTGACGACGCTGAGCCCGTTGCAGTACCAGAAGCAGTTGCGGCTGCACGAGGCGCGACGGTTGCTGCTGCGACAGGGCGGCGATGTCGGGTCGGTGGCCGCCGTCGTCGGCTACGAAAGCGCGTCGCAGTTCAGCCGCGAATACAGCCGGCTGTTCGGCGCGCCGCCGATGCGCGACGTCGTGCAGTTGCGCAAGAAGGAACTGCTCGGCTGACGGCGCACCGCCGTCGCGCCGTCGGTCGTCGGTCATTTCACCTGGCGACCACCGTCGTCTGCAGGAACGCCGGCGCGATCCGCCAGTCCGGCACGTAATGCGCCGGCCACGCGCCGGGCGTATCGACCGCGTTGAAATACACCACGGCCTTCAGCAGCGGATAGCGCCACAGCGACCGCTGGAATTCGTCGAGTTCCTCGCGCTTGCGCGAATTCGACCCGTCGATGCCGAGCTCCGTGACCATCACCGGCAGCCCGTAGTCGGTCACCCGCTCGTATTTGGTCCGCAGGATGCTCGCGGCGGACGCGTGGCCGCCGGCCGGCCAGATCGCGCAGCGCGGGCAGTCGAACACGGACAGGCCGACGTCGTCCACATAGCTGCGGCCCGGGAAATAGTCGTCGAGGTTCCGGTTGCCGGCCGGCGACCACACGAAGCGGATCTGGTCGGTCATCGTGCGGCAGGTGGTCACGACCCGCCGGTACGCATCCACGTAGGCCGATGCATCGCCGATGGCCCACGGGTAGCGTCCGGTGTCGGCCTCCATCTCGTGGCCCCAGCGCACGAACACGGGGCCCTTCAATGCGGCGAGCGCCGAGCAGGTTGCCGCGATCCGCGTGTCGTAGCGCCCGTGCGCGATATCCTCGAGCAGTGCGCCTTGCCGCGTGTCACCCGCGGCCCAGGGCTCGATGGTCAGCATCAGCGAGCGGTTGCGCGCCTGCGCGCTCCGGTACGCATCGTCGATTTCCGCGCGGACGTCGGGCGCGTTCCACGACACGAACACATGGTCGAACGCGAGATCCCGATCGGCCGCGAGCGTCTGCTCGGGATCGTAGGCGCCGAGTTCGGGCTGCTTCACCGGTTCGCCTGGCACGGGTGCGACCACGGCCGGCAAACCCGAGCGCCACATCATTGCCTGCCAGCCTTTCGGCGCGCGCAGCCCGATACCCGACAACAGCATCGCGAGCGCGATCACGAACAGCGCGTTGCGCACGGGCAGGCGGCTGAAGAACATCTGCCTGAACGCCGACCACCCGAGCCCTTGCTCCCTGCCGTGATTCACCGCGACGACGGCCGCGATCACGAAATACAGGATGCTCGTCAGCGTCGAGAACAGATAGAAGCCGGCGGCGTTGCGCGGATTCTCGACCGTGACGACGGGCAGGCTGCAGAACAGCGAGATCAGCAGATACGGGGCGACCACGCGCAGTGGCGCGTCCTGTTCGATCGTGCCGCCCTTCGGCGTGACCTTGAACGGAAATTCCTTGCCGCGCACGCAGTCGAACACCGCCGACGCGCAGCCGAGCACGACCCACGGCCAGCGCGCGAACACGAACGACAGTCCTTCCCACGACAGCAGCTTCGTATTCAGCGGGCGGCACGACTGGGTCGAATGCGTGGCCCAGGTCACGACGCACAGGATCAGCACGGTCAGCGGCAGCGCGTAAGTGAGGTACGTGAGGTAGTCGACGTGCGCCCACACGCGGCCGGTGAGCAGCGCGACGACCGGAATCACGACACTGCCGGCCATCGCGAGCGCGCACAGCGGGTACCACAGCTGGCAGAACAGGAACTGCGCCTTCAGCTTTAGCGGCAGCCCCATGAAATAGTGGCGCGTGTAGCGCAGCATGATGATCATCACGCTCTTGGACCACTGGAATTCCTGCGTGGCCAGATCGCCGAACGTGCGCGGCCCTTCGCCGTTCGCGATCGCGTTCAGCGCATGCATGCCGCGCCAGCCCTTCGAATTGAAGATCATCGTCGTCGAGTGATCCTCGGCGAGCTCGGGCCCGAGCCCGCCGATCTCGCGCAGTGCGCGGCAGCGCACCGCATAGTGCGAGCCGATGCACAGCGGCGCGAGGCCGCCCGCATAGCCGGCCTGCATCGTGCCGTGCAACGGCCCCTCGACGTTCACGCGTCCGCGTGCGCTCCAGCTCCCAGCTGCGTTGCTGTCGCAGATGCTCGGCGCCGACACGTAGCCGACTTCCGGATCGACGAACGGTCGCAGCATCTCCTCGAGATAGGTGCGGGTCGGCACGTGGTCGGCGTCGAGCTGCGACACGAAATCGTAGTTGTCGTAGCCGTACATGTCGTAGAAGTACGCGAGATTGCCTTCCTTGCACTTGGTCCGTCGCGGCCAGCTCGTCCGGTGGTACGCGGCAATGCCGCGCCGCGTCGACACGAATACGCCGTGCTCGCGGCACCAGTCGAGCGTCTCGGGCGACGGGTCCTCATCGGCGAGCCACGTATCGTGCGGGTAGGTCTGGTCGAGCATCGCGAGCAGCGTCGTGCGGACGATGGCGAACGGTTCGGACGGCGCCTTGGTGACGACCATCGCGACGCGCCAGTCGCGCGGCACCGGCAGCGCGGGATTCGGCACGACCGCCGAGCGGATGATGAAGATGAAGTAGCCGGGAATGAAGGTGGTCCAGAACAGCACGAAGCAGTTGACGCCGAAGCGGAACGCATCGACATAGTGCTCGTCGCGCAGCCACCAGCGCCAGAAGATGCCCAGCGCGGCGAACCAGCACAGCGCGAGGATGTGGAAGACGATCCGGGTCCCGCTGTCCATCAACGGGACGAGGAGCGGGACGTCTGCGTCCATCGAGGCGGTGCGATCCGCTTCGGCGTCGGTGGTGTCGGCGGTGTCCGGCGCAAGGCCGCCGGCAAGCGACGCAACCAGCTTCTTCATGGTGTTCTCCCGTCAAGGTCAGATCATCAGTCTTGAAGCAGGCCGCGTGGCGGCCGGGTGTCCTCACTGGCTTGCTGTTGTTCCGGTGCCGGGTTGGCCGGCGTGCGTTCGCCGCACGAGCGGCCCACGCGTTCGTAGCGGCGAAAGCCGCTGTCGACTGCGAGCCGTTCGCTGAACAGGTTGCGCATGTCGAGCATCACGGGATCGGCCATGTGATCCGCGAGGTCGGCGAGATCGAGCGCCTCGAACGCCTTCCATTCGGTCATCACGACGACGGCGTCCGCGCTGCGCACCGCGTCGATCGCGGAGCCCTCCATGAACACCTGCGGCAGCAGCCGCGACGCTTCGTGCGGACGCGCCGGGTCGTACGCACGGATATGCGCGCCCGCGCCGACGAGCAGCTGGATCACGTCGATGCTCGGGCTTTCGCGCACGTCGTCGGTCTGGCCTTTGAACGTGAGGCCGAGCACCGCGATGCGCTTGTCCTTGATCGAGCCGCCGCAGGCCTTCTCGATGCGGCGCAGGATCTGCTCCTTGCGCAGCGCATTCGATTCGATCGCCGCGCTGACGATGCGCAGCGGCACCGCGTGTTCGGAAGCCGTCGCCTTCAGTGCGCGCGTGTCCTTCGGAAAGCACGAACCGCCCCAGCCGGGGCCGGCCTTCAGGAACGATGCGCCGATGCGGCGGTCGAGGCCCATGCCGTTCGCGACCAGTTCGACATCGGCGCCGACGGCTTCGCACAGGTCCGAGATCTCGTTGATGTAGCTGATCTTCACGGCGAGGAACGCGTTTGCCGCGTATTTCACGAGTTCGGCCGTTTCGATCTCGGTGGCCAGCACGAGATGGCCCATCGCTTCCAGCGGCGCATAGATGGCCTTCATGATCTCGATCGCACGCGGATGCTCGGCGCCGAACACGACACGGTCAGGGTGCATGAAATCGTCGATCGCCGAGCCTTCGCGCAGGAATTCCGGATTCGATGCGATCGCCGCGTCGATGCCGTCCGGCGCGCAGCGTTCGACGATCTGCTTGACGATCCGGTTGGTGCCGACCGGCACCGTCGACTTCGTGACGACGACCGCGAAACCGGTCAGGTTCGACGCGATTTCGCGCGCGGCCGCCTCGACGTACTGCAGGTCCGCCTGGTCGGTGCCGGGCAGCGTCGGCGTGCCGACCGCGATGAATACCGCGTCGCGATCGCGCACGCTCGCCGCGAGGTCGCTGCTGAAGCGCAGCGTGCCGCGTTCGACGGTGCGTGCGACGACAGCGTCCAGGCCCGGTTCGTAGATCGGCATGTGGCCTTCGTTCAGCGCGTCGATCTTGCCGCGATTGTTGTCGATGCAGACGACGTCATGCCCGAGATCCGCAAAGCACGCGCCGCTGACCAGCCCGACGTAGCCCGTGCCGACGATGGCGATCCGTACCTTCATGGTGATTCCCCTGCGTGGCGTTCAAGGAAACTTGCTTACTTGCCGGATTCGAATTGCAGTTCTTTCTGAAACCACGCCGCGGCGTGTTCGACCATCGGTTCGATCGCGGTGAAACGCGGCCGCCAGCCGAGCACGAGCGCGGCTTTCGTGGCGTCGGCGTACAGCTCGGGCGGGTCGCCCGGGCGGCGCGCGGCCGTTACCGTCGGCACGCGGCGACCCGTCACGGTTTCGACGGCGCGCAGTGCGTCGAGCACCGACGTGCCTTTGCCGGTGCCGAGATTCAGTGCGACGCTGTGGCCGCCGCCGCACAGATAGGCGGTCGCTTTCAGGTGCGCGTCGGCGAGGTCGCTCACGTGCACGTAGTCGCGAATCGCCGAGCCGTCGGGCGTCGGGTAGTCGGTGCCCATCACCCGGAACGCATGGCCGGTGCCGAGTGCCGCGCGAATCGCGAGCGGCAGCGCATGCGTTTCCGGTGCGTGGCATTCGCCGATCTCGCCGTCAGGGTCCGCACCGGCCGCGTTGAAGTAGCGCAGCGCGACCCACTTCAGTCCGTATGCGCGCTCGAAATCGGCGGCCATCCGTTCCATTGCGTACTTCGTGAAGCCGTACGGATTGATCGGCCGCTGCGGCGTGCGCTCCGAGATCGGCAGCCCGTCCGGAATGCCGTAGGTCGCGCACGACGACGACATCACGATCCGGCCGACGCCCGCCGTGTGCATCGCGCTCAGCAGCGTGCAGGTGCCCGTGACGTTGACCGTGTAATAGCGGTCGGGCGCGAGCACCGAATCGCCGACGTAGGCGAGTGCGGCGAAATGGATCACGACGTCGGGCCGATGCGCGGCGAACGCCTTCGACAGCGCGTCGCGGTCGAGAATGTCGGCCGCGACGAGCGGCCCCCATCGCACCGCGTCGCGATGGCCGGTCGACAGGTTGTCGTAGGCGACCGGTTCGTGTCCCGCTGCCGCGAGTGCCTTGCAGGTATGGCTGCCGATATAGCCCGCTCCGCCGGTCACGAGCACTTTCATGTCGTGGCCCCGGTCAGGCGCAGCACCGGCTCGAGCCACAGTTCACGGCTGAAATAGTCGACGGTCCGGCGCAGGCCTTCGTCGAGATCGATGCCCGGCCGCCAGCCGAGCTCGGTCGACGCGACCGAGATGTCGGGCTTGCGCTGGTGCGGATCGTCGATCGGCAGCGGCCGGAACACGATCTCCGATTTCGAGCCCGTCATCGCGAGCACTTTTTGCGCGAGCTCGATCATCGTGAATTCGCCGGGGTTGCCGATGTTGACCGGCGCGCCGACGTTGCGCTCGGCGCTCATCAGGCAGAAGAAGCCGTCGATCAGGTCGCTGGCGAAGCAGAACGAGCGCGTCTGCTTGCCGTCGCCGTAGATCTCGAGCGGCGCGCCGTTGAGTGCGCCGACGATGAAGTTCGACACGACGCGGCCGTCGCGCGGCGACATCCGCGGGCCGTAGGTGTTGAAGATGCGCGCGACACGCACGTCGATGCCGTGCGTGCGGTAGTAGTCGTAGCACAGCGCCTCGGCCGCGCGCTTGCCTTCGTCGTAGCATGCGCGCGGGCCGATCGTGTTCACGTTGCCGCGATAGGTTTCCGTCTGCGGATGCACGTCCGGGTCGCCGTAGATCTCGCTGGTCGACGCCTGGAACACGCGTGCGCCCGTCTTGCGCGCGAGTGCGAGGCAATGGTTCATGCCGAGCACGTTGGTCATCATCGTATGGACGGGATCGATCTGGTAGGTGGGCGGCGATGCCGCGCACGCGAGATTCCAGATCTCGTCCACCTGCAGTTGCGGCAGGCCGAGCGATACGTCGCCCTTCACGAACTCGAAGCGGCCGGACGCTTTCAGGTCGGCGACGTTGAGCTTGCGACCCGTCAGCAGGCTGTCGATGCACGTGACGGATGCGCCTTCCATGACCAGGCGTTCGCAGACGTAGCTGCCGAGAAAGCCGGCGCCGCCCGTCACCAGGACGCGCTGACCGGCGCGCGTCTCGAGCGCGACCCTGTCATTCATGGCTTTCCCCTTCGTCGGTCATCTCGAGGAACCACACGTCGATTTGCTCGACGGCGGCGCGCACGCGTTCCATCCCGCTGCACGGGTAGCGTTTCGGCAGGCGCCGGTTCGCATGGGCTGATGTCGACGAAGCGCCGCGACAGGCGCTCCGGTTTCGCTGACTACCCCGTTGATGCTTGAACGACGCACGCGCCGATCGATCGGTGGTGATCTTCATCGACTTTTCCCCGATACGCTGATTGACGAGCAGGCCGCCGTTCGTGATCTTGTGCCTCGGCGTGCCGCTCGGTGAGAGCCGAAGATCAGGCAATCGGCATGCCATGAACGATGCCGTCACGATGCGCACGGGAGCGGCGCCGAAATTGCCGCGCGATATGCGCGCTTCTGTTTCATGCATGTATCGTGGGGACAGAAAAGCGCGCGAGCCAATTGCCGGGCCGAAGCAATTCGATACGACGAAATGCGCGATAAATCAGGCTTTTGCGGGAATGGCTTCGTCAAACAGGTGTGAAGCGTGAATGTTTCATCAATGAGAAATGTGCGGATAACGGGTTAAAAACGTTTCCCTCGTGCACTGCGAATCGGGCGATTCGGTTCGTGAAAGGGGTGGCGAATGAAAGTGAAGAAATTGATGTGCGGTGCCAGGGGGGCGAGTTTTCATTTGTTTTAATTATTACGCCGACACGAAAATTTTCATTTTTACGGCCCATTTCGACGCTCGAGCGGGGTGTGATCCTGTCGGTATTTTCACGAATGAATCAAATTCGTCCGGGTCGTCGGAGGAAACGCGTGTCGAAGACTCGCCGAAGGTTGCCGGGTCGGGCTCTCGGCGCCCGGCGTCGCGCGTATCGATTCTCGTTTGTGATGGCGCGGGACGGGGCCGCACATGCTGCGCCCCCCGGTTTGCAAGCGGAAATGCCCGCGCCGCCTGCCTTGCGCGACCGTGCGCTTCTCAAGTTTGAAACACTCGTTCATCTGGCCGTCCGGCACGGGCCCGCGGGCCGGATTCGTCCGTCTAATCCGGCGATTGCGTCGCGGCGCTCAACGATCGCCGAGGGTGTCAAACTGTTATTGCGATACATTCCTGAAACAAAAAATGTCGTTCCGGGCGCTGCGTGCCGCCGTGGCGGCCGTTTGCCGAGCGCAATATGCGGTGGAATATCACGTGGCACGCTGCTTGCGGTATTGGACGCACCGGCGGGCGGTCGACACGAAGTAACGAAGAGGTGGGGCGACCAACTCGTCAATAAGCAGTCGGGGAAACGGCGATGAAGACCATAAGCAGTAGCTTGATCGGCGCGTACTTTACGCGCCAATGGGGTAGTCGGAAAGGCCGGGGTGACGCTCGCGACGCTGTGCCAGCTTCGCGGGTTGCTCTGTCCCGGTTTCTTGCCCGCCGCGCGCTTCGCGTGCTGGCGCGGTTGTCGCGCCGCACGGCAGTCGGGCGACAGCGGTGCTCGCTTTCATTCAGTTCTCCCGGATGGATCAGGCTGTTCGTGCCGGACAGCGTGATGCCGATTCGTCTTCGGCCGTGCAGGGTCGCTTCGATCGCGCCTGGCCCATGCCGGCGCCGGCCGGATTAGATCGAACGCCCGTCGGCCGGATTATCCGGAAGACTTTCTTCGATAGCTCAGGGAGAAGACATGCCACCTGGCTGCAATGCAGGCCCGTTGTCGCTCGGGTAAAGGGCGTATTTTCAACGGTGCCGCATTTTGCGGTGGTTAATGTATTCGATAATTTTCGATTCCGGAAATGGGATGTCGATTAATGGCATGCCGTCCGGCGGGGTGTCGAATATCGAAAGCCGGAAAGGTGTGTGCATCGTTCCGGTTTATCAGGTACTGGTGTTTTCGGTTTATGGCAAATGTTCATAAAAATAATAGAAAACACCTACAAAAAAAGTTTGGATAACTAAAAATTGCGAGACTAAGCTTCGTCTGGCCAAAATCGCAAAAAATTGAATTGAAAAGGCATCAGGATTTTTTTAATTAAATAGTGATCCTTAATTTAGAGGATTGCTCAAGTCAGGAAGGTTGATGGCGTGCGATCTTCCTGACTCACTCCGTCCACGCCGTTTTGGAGTCGACCATGAAGAAGCTTCTGATTGCAGCAGCAGTTCTGGCGGTTTCGGGTGCAGCGTTCGCTGGCAGCGGCACGGTGTCGAGCAGCAGCTCGTCGAGCGGCGGCCAAACGATGGCAGGGGTTGCTGGCTTCGGCCATTTCTCCGCAACCGATTCCGGCTCGGCACTCGGTGCCGCCGGCGCAGTTGCAGGCGGCCCGGGCAGCGGTTCGATCTCGTACACGAACCATACCCAAACGTCGACCGTTGGTGGCTTCGGCTTCGGCGGCTCGCAAGCAGGTGGCAGCAGCGGTGCAAATGCCGGTTCGATCGGCTGGACGACGCACCACTAAGCCGCGACGCGTAGCGTTCGTCATTGGCTGGCGGTACGGATGCCGGGTTCCGCTCGATGGGGGTTGACCCGGCTCCGCCACCGCCGAACTTACTCACAGCAAGGAATTGCTATGAAAGCCAAAGTCATTTTCGCGACAGCGCTCACCGTCTTATCGTCGGCTGCATTGGCAGCAGGTTCCTCTACGACCAACCAGACGCAATCCGTTGCGGCGGGTGTTTCCGGTTCGGTCCTGGTCGGCTCCGGCAGCTATACCAGCAATTCGACTTCGACGGCGGGCGCGAACGCGGGCAGTACGGTGACACCCGCTGGTTCCGCCGGCACGGCATCCGCCTTCCACAACACGACTTCGACGGCCAGCGGTTCGGGCACGAACGGGGGCGCGTTCGCGGCAGGCGGCGGTATCGGTGCCGCAGGCTCGTACGGTGGAAACAGCAGCACGAACGAGAACGCGAATGCGCTGTCGGGCGGGGTGAGTGCCACGATCGTCCTTGGTGCCAATCACTACACGGCTTCGAGTGCGAACGACCAGGGCGTTGCCAACGCGGGTGCCGCTGGGCTGACCGGCAGTGGTGGGTCAGGCGCGATCACGGGTTCGAATCACTACAACTCGTCGACCGTTTGGAGTACCGGTCCGGCCGGTTCGCCGTCCGCATCGGGCGGAAGCCAGGGCAGTGCAAGTGCGACCGGAAGCAGTCATTAGTCAGGTGTGGGGGGACCAGTTTCCCAGCGACGCTGGTCTCTTTTCCCCACATTGTTGTCACGTAAGGAGTTGGCATGAAGCAGAAACTGATTGCCGCCGCTCTGATGCTCGCGTCTCTGACGGCGTATGGCGCTGACCGTATTGCCAACGACGTGCAATCGAATTTGCAGACGTCAAACAACCCTGACCAGACAACCAAACCGTCAGAACAACAAACGCTTTCTTCGGGCAGTGCCATCGGCGGACCAGACGCCCAGCAGTGGCAGGGCATGTCGGGCGGCTCATGGTCCCAGCTGGGTAACGGCTGGAAGCAGTTCGGGGAAGCAGGCAAAGCTGAAGGGAATCAGGGGAATTAGTACGGTTGCCTGGGTGGGAGGTCAAACCTCGTCCGGAGAGTGAAATGAACAGCAACAGGATCAAGGTGGCATGCGCAGCGATGTTCGCGATGACCACGATCGGCGCCCAGGCGCAAACCGCGGATTCGACCTCGAGCGCACAATCCTCGACGTCGTCGACGGCAGTCAGCCAGGGTGGCGGCTCGAGCATGAACACGAACACCACGAGTTCGCGCGGCGGCAACGCTACCAGCTCCAGCGGGGTTCGCAGCAGCGGCAATTCGAGCGTGAACGTGAACGTGACGATGCCGTCCAGCACGAGCGGCGGAACGAACGTGACGCCGCAGTCGCTGCAGTCATCCGGTGCGCCCGGCACCAACCCGTACAACACCCAGTCAGCGGAAAACGTCAATTACTCGGGTACGCAGACGATCAAGACCAACCCCGCGATCCAGGCGCCGGGCCTCACGACCACGCTGTCCGATACCTGTATGGGTTCGGTGAGCGTCGGCGTGTCGTTCCCGGGGTTCGGCGCCGCAAATCCGGAGATATTCCCGAGCGCGCGTTGAACGAACTGCGTCGTAGCGAGCTTCGACGAGTTGTCGAACTGTACTGGCGTCTGGGCTACCGGGCTACGCGTGTAGTGGCTGATAACCGT
>NZ_JAAGPB010000196.1:0-14808 GCF_017104585.1 Burkholderia sp. Ac-20392 | reverse complement strand
CGTGCTCGCGCTCGTCGCGCCGCTGATCTCGCAACTGCGCGCAGCCGCATCCGATGACCGCTGGCCGGCCGCGCCGATCTGCTCGGCAACCGGCAACACGCTCGTGGCGCACGCGGAATCGCCTGCGCCGTCCGCTTCTCCAGCCGATTCGCCGTCTGACAAGCATTTCGACCGCTGCGGCTATTTCGGCCTGCTTTCCTGCCATCCGCCGCTGCACTACGCGGTGTTGCTCTCCGCCTCCCCGGCCGTGCGGCATGCGCTGCCCGCGCCACTGATCCCCTCTGCCCGCCATCCGTCGAAGCGCTATGCGCTCGCCGCGCGCGGGCCGCCTTCCGCCCGCGCCTGACGCCCTCGAGACCGCGCCGCCGTACGCCGCGCGCCGCCGTCCGCTTCGCCTGCCCGCCCTGCCGATGCCCGATGCCGAACCCGCGCGCGCGACCCCGCGCGGCGGCCGGCGCCGCGCATGGCGCGCATCGTGTCCGTTTCATCATCGTCACCATAACCATACATACAACGACATGTTTACCTCGACCCGTATTGCCGCCGCGCTGTCCGGCGCGATCTCCGTTCTCTTCGCGTCGGCCGCATGCGCACAAGGCGCCGACGCGCCGGCCGATGCACCGGCCGCGTCGACGCTGCCCGCGATCAACGTCAACGCGACCCGCGTGCCGGACTCGCTGACCTCGAAATCGACCGGCAGCCTGAAGCGCACGCTCGAACAGACGGTCGGCTCCGTGGGCTTCGTCGATGCCGACAGCTACCGGAACACCTACGCCTTCACGCTGCGCGACGTGCTGAAGGACGTGCCCGGCGTGTTCGTCGAGAACCGCTATGGCCAGGAGCTGCGGCTGTCGATCCGCGGCTCGGGAATTGCCCGCTCGTACCACACGCGCGGCCTCGAGATCCTGCAGGACGGCATCCCGACCAACCTCGCGGACGGCAGCGGCGACTACTACCAGATCGATCCGCTCGCGCTGCAGGCGGTGCAGGTCTACAAGGGCGGCAACGGCCTCGCGTACGGGGCGTCGACACTCGGCGGCGCGATCGACTTCATCACGCCGACCGCCCACACCGCCGACGCGCCGAACATCCTGCGCGTGGAAGGCGGCAGCTACGGCACGGTGCGCACCAGCGCGCAGATCTCGCGCGTGCTGGGCCCGCTCGACTTCCTCGCGAACTTCAGCGTCAATCACGCGGACGGCTATCGCGATCACTCGAAGGGGCAATACGAGCAGTTCAACGCGAACGTCGGCTACCGGTTCAGCCCGACGGTCGAGACGCGCTTCTATGTCGGCGTGTACGTCGTCGACCAGTTGCTGCCGGGCACGCTGTCGCTGTCCGACGCGCTGAACAATCCGACCAAGGCCGCGCCGAACGCAATATCGGGTGACCAGGCGCGCAACACGCGCACCGAGCGGATCGCGAACCGCACGACCGTGAAGCTCGATTCGGGCGAACTACAGTTCGACACGTGGGCGATCCACAAGAGCCTCTATCACCCGATCTTCCAGGCGCTCGACCAGGACGGCTGGACCTACGGCTTCGCGCCGCGCTACACGGGCCACCTGACGCTCGGCGGGATGCGCAACGACCTGATCGTCGGCGCGCGCTTCTTCGGCGGCCGCACGCAGGCGAACCAGTACGTGAACGTCAACGGCAACAAGGGCGCGCAGACGCTCGACTCGACGCAGACCGCGTTCAACTACGAGGCGTATGTCGAGAACCGGCTGTTCTTCGTGCCGACCGTCGCGCTGATGACGGGCGTGAAGGTGCTGCATTCGGTGCGCGAGTACATCGACAACGGCGGGCTGCCGCGCAACCCGAACACCAAGTCGACGAACGCAAGCTACAGCGGCGTCAATCCGAAGCTCGGGCTGCTGTGGCAGCCGGATGCGACCACCCAGGCCTATGTCGACATCACGCGCAGCCAGGACGTGCCCGACTTCACCGACCTCACGCAGACCTTCTCGAACACGACGCGCTTCACGCCGCTGGCAGCCCAGCACGCGTGGACGATCGAGTTCGGCACGCGCGGCTCGCGCGAGCGCGTGAGCTGGGACGTGACCGCCTATCGCTCGCTCGTGCGCGACCAGTTGCTGCAGTACACGACGAACCCGGATGTGCCGGCGTCGACGTTCAACGCGAACAAGACGGTGCTGCAGGGGATCGAGGCCGGTGCGTCGGTCGAGCTGTTCCGCAACGTCACCGGACGCGGCGCGGGCGACAAGGTCACGCTGTCGGGCATCTGGAACCTGAACGACTTCCGCTTCAAGAACGACCCGCAGTACGGCAACAACCGGATCGCGGGCGTGCCGCTGAACGTGCTGCGCGCGACGCTGGGTTACGCGCGGCCGAGCGGCTTCCACATCGCGGCGACGCTCGACTGGGTGCCGTCCGGCGCATGGGCCGACGATGCGAACACATTGCGCGTACCGAGTTACACGCTGCTCGGGCTGCAGGCCGGCTACGACTTCCGCAACGGGCTGTCGCTGTTCGTCGATGCGCGCAACCTGACCAACAAGCGCTATGTGAGCGACATCAGCACGGTCGCGGATGCGCGCACCGCGAACACCGCGATCTTCTATCCGGGCGAAGGACGCAGCGTGTTCGCCGGCATGCGGTACGCGTTCTGATGCGCCGCCTTTCAAGCAACACCGCATTGAACAGATTCAAAGGATCCCGAAACATGAAGTTCAGATTGATGCTGCCCGCCGCCTTGCTCGCAGCCTTCTCGCCCGCCGGGCAAGCCCAGGAAAGCGACGTCAAGCATACCGGCGCCACGCTGGCGCCGATTCGCGTGAACGCCCAGAAGGCGACGCCGCTCACGCAGCCGCTCGACACCGGCAGCCGTCTCGGCCTGACTTCGCTCGAAACGCCCGCGAGCGTCGAGCAGATCGATCGCAAGACGCTCGACACGCGCGGCGACAGCGCGATCGTCGACGCGGTGAGCCGCGCTGCCGGCATCAGCGCGTCGCCGCATCCCGGCAACGGCGGCTCGGAGCTCGGCGCGCGCGGCTTCGTCGGCGCGTCGTCGGTCACGCAGCTCTACGACGGCGTGCGCCCGTACGGCGCGATCGGCATCACGTTTCCGTTCGACACGTGGTCGGTCGACCATATCGACGTGCTGCGCGGCCCGGCTTCGGTGATCTACGGCGAAGGTGCGATCGGCGGTGTCGTCAACATCGTGCCGAAGAAGCCGACGCGCGGCGCGATCCAGAACGAGCTGCAGGTCGGCGGCGGCACCGAGGGCACGGCGCGGGTCGCGTTCGGCAGCGGCGGCGCGATCAACGACAAGCTGTCGTACCGCTTCGACATCAGCGGCAACCGCTCGTCGAACTGGGTCGACCGCGGCAATTCGCGCAACCTGTCGATCTCCGGCGCGCTGCGCTACGACGTGACGTCCGACCTGTACGTGACGGCATCGTATGCGCAGGGCTTCCAGCATCCGATGCAGTATTTCGGCGTGCCGCTCGTGAACGGCGCGCGCGATCGCGCACTCGACAAGAAGAACTACAACGTCGGCGACAGCGACATCGCGTTCCGCGACAGCTGGGCGACGGTGTCGGTGAACTGGCAGCCGAGCGACAGCCTGAATGTGACGAGCACGCTGTACCGGATGAAGAGCAACCGTCACTGGAAGGACGCCGAGTACTACACGTACCTGCCGTCAGCCTCACAAGTGCGGCGCAGCAGCTTCACGGAGATCTTCCACGACCAGGAGCAGTACGGCAACGTGACGGCGGCCACCGTCACCACCGCGCTGCTCGGGATGCGCAACACGTTCTCGACGGGCTTCGAGTTCAATCACACGACGTTCCAGCACGACAACAACTCGCCGTATTCGGGCACGTCGACGGTCGATCCGTTCAACTTCGATCCGGGCAGCTTCATCAACACGGCCGGCACCTATCCGAAGTACCGCAGCCAGGCGAACCAGTACGCGCTGTTCGCCGAGAACCGGCTGGAGATCACGCCGCGCTGGTCGGTGATCGGCGGGCTGCGCTACGACCATGCGAGCGTGAACCGCGACGACCTCGTGAACGGCGGCGCGTTCACGAAGGTGTTCGCGAACACCGGCTGGCGCATCGGCACCGTGTACGACGTGCAGCCCGGTCTCGCCGTGTACGGCCAGTATTCGGTCGCGGCCGACCCGATCAGCTCGCTGCTGTCGCTGAATGCGTCGAAGGCGAACTTCACGCTCGCGACCGGCCGGCAGATCGAGATCGGCGTGAAGCAGTCGTTCCTCGGCGGCAAGGCGGAATGGACGCTCACCGCGTACCGGATCGTCAAGAGCAATCTCCTGACGGCCGATCCGCTGAACCCGAACCAGTCGATCCAGATCGGCCAGCAGTCGTCGCGCGGGCTCGAGGCGACGGTCGGCGCGGAGATCGCGAAGGACTGGCGCGTCGACGCGAACGTGTCGATCCTGCGCGCGAAATACGACGACTTCCAGCAGACGTCCGGCGGCACGACGGTGTCGCGCGCGGGCAACGTGCCGGTATCGGTGCCGCAGCGGCTCGCGAACCTGTGGGTAAGCTGGCACTTCGCGCCGGACTGGACCGGCATCGCAGGCGTCAAATACGTCGGCAAGCGCTTCGCCGATACGGCGAACCAGCTCGTGATGCCGTCGTACACCACCGTCGACCTCGGCCTCGCGTGGAAGCCGCGCAAGGACACGACGATCACCGCGCGCGCGTACAACGTGTTCAACCGCCGCTTCGTGCAGTCCGCGTACTACAACGAGACGCAGTACCTGATCGGCAACGACCGGCGGCTCGAAGTGCTGGCGAACTACCGGTTCTGATGCTGCACGATGCGGCGCGCCGCACCCGCCTCCGGTGCGCATGCTCGGCGGCGGGTGCGGACGCGGAGGCCGGTGCGATAAGCGTCACTTCACCGTGAACGCGTAGTGCCCCTGCGTGCGGTGGCCGTCGAGCGCGACGGCCACCCACGCCACCGAGTAGACGCCCGGCGTCAACGGGTTCAGCGCGACGGACATGTGCTTGCGGTTCGACGCATCGACTTCGGCCTTGCCGTTCGTGACGGCATGGCCCTGCGCATCGGTGACGGCGATCGAGCTGAACGCGGGTTCGAGCCCGTCGTCGAAATCGATCGCGACCGTCTTCGGCGAGCCGGTCACGGCTTCGCCCGCGGACGGCACCTGATGCGTCGGGAACGCATGGGCATGCGCGAACTGCGCGCCGGCGACGAGCAGCGCGGCGGCGGCCATGCGCAGTGTGGTCAGGCGGTTCATGTGGTTTCTCCGTCGATCAGAAAAGCGGCTTGCCGAGCGAGCCGGGGAACAGGTCGTCGAAATACAGATGCGCATCGAAGATCACGCCGACGTGATTGCCGCTCGCGCGATTGACCGGAATCTGCGCCTCGACGCCGAATTGCCCGTAGCGGTTGAGCCACAGCACACCGGGGTTGATCGTCCCGGTCGTCTGGCCCGAGCATGCGCCCGCCGTGCAGGTGCTCATCGGCGCCTCGACGACGAACACCATGTTGCTGAGCGGCTGCGGCAGGCCGAGGTTCTTCACCTGCTGCTGCAGGTACGGGATGCTGTATTGCAGCGTCATGCCCCAGCCGAGCGAGTTCGGCCCCTGGTCGGACGACGCGGTGGTCAGGTTCGGCCCGAGTTCGGCCGTGAGCGCGAGCGGGCGCAGATAGCCGAGCGACGCGGGCAGATCGCCGAAGCCCTTGCCGACATAGACGGTCGGCGTGAACGTCGAGTACGCGTTCGCGATCGACTTCGCGCCGGTGCCGCCGATCTCGGTTTTCAGGCCGACCGACGCCATGAATTCGTGCTGGGCGTTCGTGTAGGCGAGGTACTTCACGCCGAGCGTCACGTTGTCCCAGCCTTTCGCGGAGCCGCCGTCCGGTGCGTTCTGCGACACGTACTGGCTGGCGACGCTGAACGCGAGGTTCTTCGTGATCAGCTTGTCCCACTCGTACGACACGGTGTTGACGTTGAGGGTGTTGCCGCTGTCGTCGGCGGACTTGATGTGGCCGAACTGCGTGTCGAATTCGTCGCCGACGCCGGGATCGTCCACGGTCATCGTCGCGGGAAAGACACGATCGCCGACCACCGCGTGTGCGTTCGCGAAAGAAGCATGGGACAGGCCGGCGATGGCGGCCAGCAGCGCGACACATGCGCGGGGCGCGTGCCGTTCAGTAGAGCGGGGCATGTTGTGTGTTCTCCGGTTGTCGTTCGATGCCGTCGCGCATGCGCGCGACGAACGGCCGCCCGATTCGGTCGCGAAACGGCGGCGGGTCAGGCAGAAAGATCAGACGAACTCAGGAGAACGCGGGAGGCGCGCGCGATTGCGCGACGGTATGGACGAGACGGACACGGGCCGGGATCGAGGCCGACACGATCGGCTGCTGCGAAGCCGGACGCGGAACGGCGAATGCGACGGCATGGCCCGGCAGCGCGACGGCGTGAGCGACGAAGCTGCAATAAGGACAAGCGTGCCAGTGCGCCTTGACGCCATGCGCGGGCTTGCCGTCGTCGTGCGCGACCACCGCTTCGTCGACGCTCGCCGTGCAATAGACGGCCAGCGCATCGACGAGCCGGTGGCGCGACGCCATCATCTGCGAGACCGCAGGGGCGAGCGCCATCATCAGGATTGCGATCAATCCGATCAGGCTGCCGGGCTTGCGGAAACGGGCGACGTGCATGACGCGCGACGAGGAAGGAATGCGATGAAGGTGGTGGATTATGCCACGCTGAAATCGCGCTCAGGCGCCTGAATAATGCAGTAAACAGGCTCGATATTTCGGAAAGTAATCCGAAAGGATCGAGCCTGCAAACGACCCGCCAGGCGACGGGTCGATCAGTGCGGGCCGGTTCAGCCCCGCCCGCCGGCATCACGCACGCGTGCCCGCCGCGCGCCCCGCCATCCACTTCCGGTAGCGCCGCGTCTGGCACTGCGCGGCCAGTTGCTGCCTGACCAGCGCGCGCAGCGGCGACACCTGCGGGTGCGTGCGCCGGCCTTCGCTGAGCCGCGTGAGCTGGAACTTGACGACGGCCATGTTGGCCAGCGCGCCCAGCGCCTTGTTCTTCCAGCGGATCGGTTCCAGCACCGGCGCGCTGTCCTTGCCGGCCCGCCAGTCGCGCGGCAGGTTCGGCTCGATCGACAGCGCGGTGGCGATGCCGACCATCGCCACGCCGCTGTCGACCACCTGCTCGGCAACCACGCGACGCCGGATGCCGCCCGTGACCATCAGCGGCATCCGCGCGACGGCCGTGATGTCACGCGCGAATTCGAGGAAATACGCTTCGCGGGCCAGCGTGCGCCCGTCGCGCGCCTCGCCCTGCATCGCCGGCACTTCATAGCTGCCGCCCGACAGCTCGACGAGATCGACGCCCAGCGGATTCAGCAGTTCGACCACGCGCTTCGCATCGTCCGCGCTGAAGCCGCCGCGCTGGAAATCGGCCGAGTTCAGCTTGACCGCGACCGCGAATTCCGGCGACACCGTCGCGCGCACTTCCCGCACGATATCGAGCAGCAGGCGGGCGCGATTCTCGATGCTGCCGCCCCACTGATCCTGCCGGCGGTTCGTCAGCGGCGACAGGAACTGGCTCAGCAGATAGCCGTGCGCCGCGTGAATCTCCACGCCGGTGAAGCCGCTCTGCTCCGCGAGTTGCGCCGCACGCACGAAGCGCCGCTGCACGTCGACGATATCGGCCTGCGTCATCTCCTTCGGCACCGGGAACTGCTTCGACAGCGCACCGAGCGCGAGCGGCACGGCCGACGGCGCGAGCGTCGTCTGGCCGAGCGCCGCCTGCATCTGGCGCCCCGGGTGATTGATCTGCATCCACACGTGCGCGCCGCCCGAACGCGCGACCTGCGCCCAGCGGCGGAAGCGGTCGAGATGCGCATCGCTCTCGAGCACGACGCCGTTCGGCCCCGTCATCGCGCGGCCGTCCACCATCACGTTGCCGGTCAGGATCAGGCCGACCTGGCCATCGGCCCACGCCTGGTACAGGCGCAGCAACGCGTCGGACGGTGCGTGATTCGCATCGGCCATGTTCTCTTCCATCGCGGCCTTGGCCAGACGGTTCGGAATCACCGCCCCGTTGGGCAGTGTCAGCGGTGTAAACAGGTTCATGGAGGGCACCCTCGATTGACGATGCCCAACGATAACTTTAAAGTCAACTTTAAGGTCAAGCCCTTTTGGAGCACAGCATGAAAATCGGTGAACTGGCGAAGGCGAGCGGCCTCGCGGCGTCCCGCATCCGCTTCTACGAAGCGAGCGGCCTGCTCGAACCGGCCCGTCGGCAGGCCAACGGCTATCGGGAATACGGGTCGGAAGCGTTGACGCGGCTCGCGATCATCGACCGTGCGCAGCGCGCGGGCTTTGCGCTCGATGAAATCCGCGCGGTGCTGCCGCCCGATCTCGGCGCGTGGCCGCGCGACGAATTGCTGGTGGCGCTGCGGCACAAGGTCGACGAAATCGTGCTGCTCGAACAGCGTCTCGCGCAGAACCGGCACCATCTGGAGGTGCTGATCGACGAAATCGAAAACAAGCCGGCCGGCGAGGATTGCGCGGAAACCGCGCAACGGATGCTCGACCGGCTGTGCGCGCAGGCCGACGAAGCGCGGGCATCGGCACCGGCACCGGCGCCCGTGCCGGTCCCGCGGCCGACGCGCAAGCGTGCATGACTGGTTACACTGCGTCACCTGAAAAACAATCAACCCGCGCGGCGGCGAGACGAGTCGATGCGCGCGCGCCGGCTTCCGCAGCGCGACTTCAAGACCCGATCCGCATGACGATCCCCCGCATCAAAGGATTCCTCGTCGCTGCACTGCTGACGTTCGGCATCGGCAGCGCCTTCGCCGCGACGTGCGGCGATACAACTGCATCGTCCGCGTGCCACGACACACCCGACCTTCCCGCCGACATCGTCGCGCAGATTCCCGCCGGCTACGCAGCGCTGGATGTCGCGTCGGGGCATCTGACCGACAGCGCCCGTATCGGCTATGTCGTCGTCGCGCATCAGCCCGACGATTCGATGCGCCACGCGTCGCCGCGCCCGCTGATGATCTTCGTGCCGGGCAAGGACGGCCACTACCGGCTCGCGGCGCGCAACGACACCGTGATCATGAAGGCCGACGAAGGCGGGATGGGCGACCCGTATCTCGATGGCGTCGCCGACAACGCGCTCACGATCGAACCGCGCACCTTCACGGTCGAACAAGGTGTATTCGCGGGGCCGAGCCACTGGCGCGACCGCGTGACGTTTCGCTACGACGTCGCGCATCGCACCTGGGTGTTCCATCGGGAAGTGATGCGGAACTGGCGGCCCAACGACGACCCGAACGGCGATGCGCTGAAGGCCGACCCGGTGCGCGTCACGCGCGCCAATGCGGCGAAAGCCGTCACGTTCGAAGCGTGGCGGCCGAGTTACTGGTGCGATTCGGCCGAGCGGCGCGATACCGATCCGGCTTGCAGCAAGCCGCATTGACGGCGACGCGGTGGCACGGCCGCACGGCTGACGATGCGCGCGGCTAAGCAGTCGGCATGGATGCTGCCGCGCCGCACGTTCGGTGTGTCTGTCGGCACGCGCAGGCACCCTTTCGCGGCCGTGCAGATTTGCTTACCTAGCAGGTAATCGACCCGCGCCGCCCGCGCCGCGATCATGGCTCCATCGACGCACGAACCGCATCACCTCGAGGAGCCTGCCATGACCGCCTACGCCATCGCCCACCTGCACGACGTCGAGATGTGCGACGACATCGTCAAATACCTCGAACGCATCGACGACACGCTCGCGCCGTTCAACGGCCACTTCGTGATTCACGGCGCGCGGCCGGAGGTGCGCGAAGGCGTGTGGCGCGGCGACCTGATCGCGATCGCGTTTCCCGATCTGGGCACAGCGCGCGCGTGGTACGAATCGGATGCGTACCGGCAGATCCAGCCGCTGCGCGCGCGGCACGCGAGCGGCCCACTGATCCTGATCGACGGCGTCGACGAGCAGCACAAGGCGACCGACATCCTGCGGTGAGCCGCGACGCCGGCGATGCTTACGACGCCTTGCGCTCCATCGGCTCGCCGACGACGAACCCGCCGCCCTGGAACCGCTGCGCGGGATCGTCGTAGTCGGCGGTCGGCGCCGTCACCGGGAACAGCCCGGCGAACTGCTCGGAGCTGTCGCGCGGACGGAAGCCGAGGAAGCCGGCCTTCGTGTTGTCCCACCACTTCACCGGGTTGTCCGATGCGCCGTACACGATCGCGTGCCCGACGCGGTTCGTCAGCAGCGAGCAGCGCACCAGCTCGATGAAGTCGCGATAGCTGAGGAACGTCACGAGCATGCGCGGATTCTTTGGCACTTCGAACGATGAGCCGATCCGCAGGCACACGGTTTCGATCCCGAAGCGGTCGAAGTAGTAGCGCGACAGCGATTCGCCGAAGCACTTCGTCACGCCGTACAGGCTGTCGGGGCGCAGCGGCGAATCGGCGTCGAGCACTTCCGTGACCGGATGGAAGCCGATCGCATGGTTCGAGCTCGCGAACACGACGCGCTTCACGCCGTGCTTGCGCGCGGCTTCGTACAGGTTGTACGTGCCGGTGATGTTCGCGCCGACGAGATCGTCGAATGGCGCGTCGACCGAAATGCCGCCGAGGTGGACGATCGCGTCCACGCCGTCGACGAGCTGCATCACCGCGGCCCGGTCGGCGAGGTCGACGACGCGGGTTTCTTCATGCGCGGCCGCGTCGCCGAGCGTCGCGATGTCGCTGACGCGTACGACGTCGGCCCAGTCGGCAAGCGCACCGCGCAACTGGCGGCCGAGGTTGCCGGCCGCGCCCGTCAGCAGCAGGCGCCCGAACGGTTTGCGCGCGCCGGTGGATGAGGCGTTCATCGAGTCTCCTTGGATCTGGCTGAAATCTGACTGAATCGGAAAACGTTTTCCAACTATACGCGGGCGCACCGCCGAACGTCAATGGTCGAACCCGTTCGCAGCCATCCGCACTTTCCCGATATCGCCGCGCGGCCGCGCGTGCCCTTTTTCTGCCACAATCCGGCCTTACGGAACGAAAACGTTACCCTTCGAATGAAAAAAGTTTCCCCGACGATCCGCGACGTGGCGGCGGAAGCCGGCGTGTCGGTCGCGACGGTATCGAAGTACGTGAACGGCACGCAGCGCTTCTCGCCGACCGTCGAGGCACGGCTCAAGGAGGCGATCGACCGGCTCGGCTACCGTTCGAACCCGCTCGCGCGCTCGATGATCACCGGCCGCACGCGCACGATCGGCCTCGTGATCCTCGACATCAGCAACCCGCACTTCACGAACGTGGTGAAAGGCGCGAACCGCGTCGCACTCCAGCACGACTACACGCTGCTGCTCGTCGACACCGAGGAGAGCCAGGCGCGCGAACGCTCGCTGATCGAAGCGCTCGCGCAGCGCGTCGACGGGCTGATCGTCAGCACGCGGATGGCGGATGAGGAAGCCGGCTGGATGCTCGATCTCAACAAGCCGCTCGTGCTGCTGCGTCGCAGCCCCGGCCTGCCGATTCCGAGCGTCGGCATCGACAACCGGCTGTCGACCTACATGCTCGCGCGCCATCTGCTCAATCTCGGCCACACGCGCATCGCGTATCTCGGCTTCGGCACGGCGCGCGTGAACGACGAGCGGATCCAGGGCGCGCGCGACTGTCTCGCGGAAGCCGGGCTCACGCTCGACGTGCACGATGCGCATGCGCCGACCGCCGAAGCCGGCGAGCGTGCGTGTTCGCGCGTGATGCTCGGGCCGCAGCGCCCGCAGGCCGTGATCTGCTACAACGACCTGATCGCGCTCGGCTTCATGAAGGAAGCCGCATCGCTCGGTTTCCGGCTGCCGCAGGATGTGTCGGTCGCGGGCATCGACAACGTGCCATACGGCGAATACGCGGCGCCCGCGCTGACCACCGTCGACATCCAGAGCGAGAATATGGGCGAGCTCGCGATGCAAAAGCTGATCGACGCGCTCGCGGGGCGCACCGATGCGAGCTACTCGACGTTCGAGCCACGGCTGATCATGCGCGCATCGACGGCCTCGGTCGGCTGAGTTCCCCGCTTCGAGCCTTCAATAGAAAACGCGCCGCCCAAGGGCGGCGCGTTCGTTTTCGGACGTGGGACTACACGGTCACGCGTCGAGCTGCGCAGGCTTCATCTTCGGCGTGAGCATGTGCATCACGCCCAATGCGATCAGGTAGGCCGACGCGCCGATCGCGAACAGCACCCAGTAGTGCCCCGTGCGCTGCAGCACCTGGCCGATCACCTCCGAGAACAGCACGCCGCCGATCGAACCGGCCATCCCGCCGATGCCGACCACCGATGCCACCGCACGGCGCGGGAACAGGTCGGACGCCGTCGTGAACAGGTTCGCCGACCAGCCCTGGTGCGCGGCGGCGGCGAGGCCGACGATCAGCACGGCGGCCCACAGGCTCTGCACCTGCGACACGAACGCGATCGGGAGCACGCAGCATGCGCAGATCAGCATCGCCGTCTTGCGCGCGCCGTTCACGCTCCAGCCCGCGCGCAGCAGCATCGACGACAGCCAGCCGCCGCCGATGCTGCCGACCGTCGTCAGCGCATAGATGCAGACGAGCGGCAGGCCGATGTGCTGCATGTCCATCCCGCGCGATTCGTTGAGCCACTTCGGCAGCCAGAACAGGTAGAACCACCACACCGGGTCGGTCAGGAACTTGCCGATCAGGAACGCCCACGTCTCGCGCTTGCGGATCAGCTCGCCCCAGCGCGGCGCGCCGGCATTCGCATTCGCCGCGTCGAGCGCTTCGGCTTCGTCGCGCGGCTCGTCGTATTCGGCGGCCAGCGCACGCGTATCGGCCTGGCGATAGAGCACGAGCCACACCGCGAGCCACACGAGGCCGATCGCGCCGATGATCACGAACGCCGCGCGCCAGCCGTAGGCCACCGCGATCGCCGGGATGATCGCCGGTGCGAACACCGCGCCGATGTTCGCGCCCGAGTTGAAGATGCCGGTGGCGAGCGCGCGTTCGCGGCGCGGGAACCACTCGGCCGTCGTCTTGATCGCGGCCGGGAAGTTGCCGCCCTCGCCGATGCCGAGCAGCGCGCGCACGAACGCGAAGCCCATCACCGAGCCGACCGCCGCGTGCAGCATCGCGGCGATACTCCACACCAGCATCGCCAGCCCGTACGAAATGCGCGTGCCGAGCCGGTCGACGATGCGCCCGAAGCCGAGCAGGCCCAGCGCATAGAACGCGGAAAACGCCATCACGATGCGACCGTACTGCACCTGGCTCCAGCCGATGTCGTGCTGGAGCATCGGCGCGAGCAGGCCGAGGATCTGCCGATCCATGTAGTTGATGACGGTCGCGAAAAACAGCAGCGCGCAGACGGTCCAGCGGTAGCGGCTGGCGGCAGCGCGCACGGCGCCGACGACGGCAGATTGCATGAAAGTCTCCGATGCGCGGCCGCGCCCGTCGCGCCGCACGATGTTCGTTGACCGGCGACCGGCGCCGGGGCGGACGGCGGCGCGCTCGTCGCGCGCGGCCGATTCCGCCGATCAATCTGGAAAACGTTTTTCAGAGAATAGGGCGTCTGCCGGCGCCCTGTCAGTCGGGGATTTCGATGAGTCATCTCAAATTGCCCACGGCAAAAGAGACGACTGTTTCGCCACGTGGCATTAACCGTTTTTCCCGGATTTTCCCAACGGGCGGGCGCGAGGACGCCTACCGATACACATGTCCGATTCCAGCCAGAATCGGGGGCCGGGATGGTTTACAGTCGTCTCATGCGCCTCGATCCCGACACCTGCTACGACGCCCTGCTTTCGCGGAACCGCCGCTTCGACGGCTGGTTCTTCGTCGGCGTCGCGACGACGGGCGTGTATTGCCGCCCCGTCTGCCCGGTGAAGCCGCCGAAGGCGCAGAACTGCAGCTACTACCCGACCGCTGCCGCCGCCGAGAAAGCCGGCTTCCGACCCTGCATGCGCTGCCGCCCCGAGCTCGCGCCCGGCCACGGGCTGCTCGACCTGTCCGGCAATCTCGCCGACGCGGCCGCCACGCTGATCGAGGACGGTTTCCTGAACGCCCATTCCGTCGATGCGCTCGCGCAGCGCGTGGGCGTGACCGAACGCCATCTGCGCCGGATCTTCGGCGCGCAGTTCGGCGTGTCGCCGGTCGAGTTCGCGCAGACGCACCGGCTGCTGATGGCCAAGCGGCTGCTGACCGATACCGCGCTGCCGGTGGCCGTCGTCGCGTCGACCGCCGGATTCGGCAGCGTGCGGCGCTTCAACGACCTGTTCCTGCAGCGTTACGGCCTCAATCCGCTGCGGCTGCGCAAAGGGGCCCGTGCGTCGGCCGATGGCGACATGACGTTTCCGCTGCCGTACCGGCCGCCGTTCGCGTGGGACGACCTGATGCGCTTTCTCGCGCAGCGGCAGATCGACGGTGTCGAGCGGATCGATGCGCAGGGTTATGCGCGGGTCGTTGAATTGCCGAACCGGAACGACAACGGCGGCAACGGTGGTAACGGTGGTAACGGGCGCGTTACCGGCTGGCTATCCGTCGCGCATGTGCCGCAGCGCTTCGCGCTGGCCGTCACCGTGTCGCCCGCGCTGACGCCGGTCGTGCCGACCGTGCTCGCGCGCGTGCGCCGGCTGTTCGATCTCGACAGCCGCCCCGACGTGATCGACGCGCATCTCGGCGAACTCGCGAGCGGCTCGCCGGGCCTGCGTGTCCCCGGCGCGTTCGACGGCGTCGAGATCGCGATCCGTGCGATCGCAGGCGAACGGCTTGCAGCGGCGCATGCGGGCACGCCCGTGCTGGCACGCATCA